>JAFMJX010000057.1 GCA_017853235.1 Chitinophagaceae bacterium
AAAGCTAGCAAAAATTAGTATATAAATGAAGCCGGGAGCCATTTAAATGTAGAACTATTATATAAGGGCTGCTAGTCAAAATAAAGCCTATCAAGAAATAAAGAACATAAAAAAACCTAATACATTGTATATCAAATGATTACAAGGTATTAGATTTTTTATATAATAAAATTTTATTATTTATACAGTTGGTTAAAAAGAAGCTTATACGTTCCTTGTGTTTGACCTCTAAAAGTAATTTCAGGACCAAACACAAAGAGTTGTCCTTTGCCCACTTTAGCTTCAAAGGCAGCCACTCCATCTTTTAAGTAGGACTGGCCAAAAGCCCAACCGCTTCTTAAAGTGGAAGCTGAAGCATACCATGCCAAAGGAATGACTTGTCTTTGCGCTATGGCATCAGGCAAAATATTGAAAACAGGGCTGGCATTAAAATACACATCTGCATTTTTTAACATCCCCCAATTGGCAGGATAATTGGGGTCCAAAGTAATTTGCATCACGCTGCCAGGAATATAATATTTTTCGCCTGGTAATGATTTCTCTTTTCCATTCACGACTTCTACTAAAGCATTTTTAACAGGTAATTTTAAATGATATGCCAAGTTTGCACTTGAACCAATCGTAATTATTTTTCCTCCTTGTTTTAAAAAATTTTCTAAAGCAGGGATGGATTTTTTAGCTGAAATATTTCCAAGCATCGAATGAAACTCTGTCGGAATTTCTTCCAACTTAGGTTCTCTTTCCTCATAAGGGGAAGCTGCTTCAGGTGTTAATGCAGGAATCGCACCTTCCACAAAAACAAGTACATCATAATTTGCATTTAAATTATCTGCATCAATTTCTTTGGGATAAATAATTTTAAAAGGAAAATGAAATTGTTCAAAAATCCATCTTACCCAACCTGCAGAAATAGAACCTCCATATTTATCCCATAAAGCAATTCGTAATGGTTGCACGATTTCTTTTGCAATAGATGATGGGTCCGTTACACTTGTAAAAATGATGCCATGTGTGCTGCTTATTTTTGCAACCAATTCTTTAAAAGTAGAAAAATCTTTAAATGCTTTTGAATAACTCACAAAAAATTGGTCTTTGTTTTTTGTCACTGTCGCACCTTCTTTTAAGAATTCATTAACGGCAATAAATGAAGCATTGTCTGCCGTTGCAAAACGATATCCATATGTGTTGATATCAGATTGATTTATTTTTCCAGTAGGCTTTTGAATCTCGCCATAGGCAAGGGTTTCAAAGGGTCCTGTAAAATCATCTAAGATGCGATCAAACTGAATTCCCATAGTAAATGCAGGTGTCCAGCCCGCTGCATCATATGGTCTTACAGGAGGTCCGCCTGGATATAAAAAATCATTTGGATGATCTTGTGGTTCAAACATGTCTAACACATGCGGACGAAATGCTTGATTGGTTTTTACAATATAAGATCCTGCAACATAATTTTTTCCATTCACAGTAAAATCAGCAGTTGCTTTTTCAACTCTAATACCACTATTGATTAAAATATTAATAAAGGAAATAGCTGTTGTTGATTGATTGATTGGAATGATGTATCCTCTTGGATCACGCAAACTAGGTTGCTTATAAATACTTTCAAAATGGGGATTGGGTAGTGAATCTGCTTTTATTATTTTTTTGTTCGAAGCAATCACTTCGTTTAACATTTCTACTTTTTTAGGAGAAAGCGTCCAAGCATCTTTACTTCCAGCTTCTATGCTATGACGGCCCATTGTATAAATATTATACAAGAGTTCATCTTTATATCTTGCTGCATAATTTAATACTGCATAGTTAAGTGAAATAGAATAATCTATAGAATTTTTGAAAAACCATTTTTGAGGAGTGATCGGAAATGGAGTAGCGCTATTAGGGATTAAACGTTGAGGTACTAATGGAATAGTAGAAGGTGTTGGGTTGCCTATAATTTCGGTTAACAAACCAATAATATTATGATAGTATGCGGTTGTTCTCAAGCCACCATTCCACCAAGTGGAATACACCGAACCACTCTTCATGGTATATCCAGGCTTACTTTCCGCGTTCAAACGGCTACTCATAGCAGCACCCAAAGCATCAATACCTGTGACTAATAAAGGATCATACACATAATTAAATGGATCACGATAAGGAGGGCCTGCCACTACGGTTCCTGGAGGACCTGTTTGGTGGTGATTGTATAAAATTTGTGGCATCCATTCAATATATTGTTGACGTGCCATATTACGCGACTCACTCATATTCATCATAAAAAAGTCACGATTGTTATCGTGTCCAATATATTTTTGATATAAACGAGGCAAATTATTAGTAGTACGTTTTAAAGTATCTTTTGATTGCATATACCAATTGGAAACTAACTCTTGTCCATCAGGATTCGCATGTACAAATAATATAATAGTAGATTTTAAAATGCGTTTTGTTTCTTCATCTTCACGCGTAATAATTTGATATAAAGTTTCAATCCATTGATGTATTCCTACAACTTCAGTAGCGTGTAATCCGCCATCAATCCATACTACAGCCTTTCCCTCTGCTGATAATTTTTTTGCTTCATCGTTGGTTAATCCTTCTGCTCGAGCTAATTTTTGTGCAATAGATTTATACTTTGACAACTGTGCTAAGTTGCTGGGATCCGACACAATCATCATATAATGATTTCGCCCTTCCTCGGTTTTTCCAATAACTTGCATTTTTACTTTTTTAGAAGTCGCTGCAACTTTTTGCAAATAAGCTTCGGTTTGAGTAAAAGTGGCTAAATGATAATTATCTCCAATATTAAAACCAAAATGAGACAAAGGAGTAGGCACTTTTTGGGCCAATGAAACAAGGCTGAATGAAAATACAGCCATCAAAATAAAAATAATTTTTCGCATAGTTGTTTGTTTTAAAATCACTCCACCAATTTATATTTTTTAAGATTCAAATACTAATTATTCCCTCTTTTTTACATGAATGTTGCCTTGTTTTTTGTAATTTACCATTGCTACCGTTATGTGATATAAAAAAATGATCACATCATGTTGTAGCTTATTTTGAATTATTAAATTTCTTGTATGAAAATGGTCCGTTTCCAAAAATTATGGATGATCAGCTTTATGTGTTGTTCATTCTTGATGATGTTTCAATTGAATGCAACAGCACAGCGTAAAAAAACAACTACTACAACCTTCGTCACAAACGAAGTAAAAAGAACTAACCCCGACTCCACTTTTAAAAATTTAAAGTGGCGTAATATTGGACCCTTTAGAGGGGGGAGAGCCAATAGCATTTCGGGTGTTATAAATAATAATAAGAAATTCTATGCTGGATACACTGGGGGGGGAGTATGGACCACCAATGATGGTGGGATTTCATGGAAAAATATTTCAGATGGCTTTTTTAAAGTTGGAAGTATTGGAGATATTGCCGTATCAGAATCCGATCCCAATGTAATTTATGTAGGTACAGGAGAACACGCAGTTCGCGGAGTGATGACAAGTTATGGTGATGGCGTATATAAATCTACCGATGGTGGTGCCACTTGGAAAAATATTGGACTAGAACAATCTCGTCATATTTCTGATATCTGTATCAATCCTACGAATTCAAATATTGTTTTTGTAGGAGCACAAGGAACAGTCCATGGGCCCAACAGTGAACGTGGTGTTTTTAAAAGTATAGACGGAGGTGCAACATGGAAAAAAGTATTATACATTAACGACAGCACTGGTATTTCATCCTTATCAATGGATATGAATAATCCTCGCGTGCTGTACGCTGCAGCATGGGAGCATCGTCGTTTTCCTTGGACCGTATCTAGTGGTGGTAAAGGTTCTTCCATTTGGAAATCTACAGACGAAGGTGCTACTTGGACTAAATTAACAGAAGGCTTACCTACTGAAATGGGAAAGATTGGAATTAGTGTTTCACGTGTGAATTCAAATCGTGTTTTTGCAATTGTTGAAACTGAAAAAAAGAAATCAGGTTTATACCGTTCCGATGACGGCGGAAAAAATTGGGCTTTATTATCCAATAACCAAGATATTTCATCACGCTCTTGGTATTACATGAAAGTATACGCAGATACCAAAAATGAAAATATAGTATATGTGTTAAACGCTCCTGTCATGAAATCCATAGATGGTGGAAAAACATTTCAAAATGTAAGTGTGGGGCATGGAGATACGCATGATTTTTGGATTCATCCAAACAATAATAATGAAATAGGTTTGGCAGATGATGGTGGCGCAGAAATTACTTATGATCAAGCAAAATCATGGTCTTCCATTATGAATCAACCTACTGCTCAATTTTACAGAGTGAATACCGATAATGTATTTCCTTATAAAGTATACGGTGGACAACAAGACAATACTTCTGTTATTATTGCTAGCAGAAACAATAGTGGATCTATTGGGGTTCGCGATTGGAGAATGGGGCCAGGATGTGAATCTGCTTATCTCGCTTTTGATCCCAATCATCCTGAACAAGTATGGGGAGGATGTTACCAAGGATATATTGAAGTGTTAAACACTGTTACCAATGAGCAAAAAGATGTACAAGCATATCCAAGTTTAAATTTAGCAATTCAGCCAAAGGATATGAAGTATCGTTTTAATTGGAATGCGCCCATAGTTGCTTCTGTACACAACCCAAAAGTATTATATCATGGAGGTAATGTATTATTAAAATCGGTAAATGGAGGTTTTAGCTGGGAGGCTATTAGTCCAGATTTAACTAGAAATGATAAAAGTAAACAAGGGCCAGGAGGGATGCCTTTTACCAATGAAGGAGCCGGTGGAGAAAATTATAACACTATTTATTATGTCATAGAATCTCCTCTAGATGCGAATACGATTTACACTGGTAGTGATTGTGGATTGGTTCATGTTACTTCGGATGGCGGAAAGACTTGGAAAATTATTACTCCTCCCGATTTAGCTGAATCTCAAATTAATAGTATCGAGGCTTCTTCCTTTGATAAAGGAGTCGTATATGTGAGTGCGACAAGATATAAGTTCAATGATTACGCTTCTTATACATATAAAACAAATGATAATGGTGTCACTTGGACAAAAATTAATAATGGAATTCAAAAAGATGATTTTGTAAAAGTGATTAGAGAAGATAAAAAAGTAAAAAATATTTTATACGCAGGAAGTGAACGTGGATTTTATATTTCCAATGACGCAGGAAATACCTGGTTGCCTTTTCAATTAAATTTACCAATTGTACCAGTTACCGATTTAATGATTCGTGATAATGATTTAGTGGCGGCTACTGCTGGTCGTGCTTTTTGGATATTAGATGACTTAAGTGCAATACAACAAAATGTAAGTTTTGAAGCGCCTAGTAGTATTGCTATTAGCACCCCAAAAGCAGCCTACAAATTTGGGGGCGGAAATGGTTTACCTGAAAAAGAATATCGCGATGGACAAAACGCACCCGAAGGCGTGATATTGGATTACTTCTTGCCTACAATAGAAGATAAAGATACCTTGACTTTACAAATACTTGCAAGCAATGGAAAATTAGTACGATCTTATTCCAATATAAAAGACGCGAACTATAAAAAATATCCAGGGGGTCCAGCTCCAGAAACTTTATTAAGTGCCGAAAAAGGACATAATCGTTTCTTGTGGGATTTTAGAACCAATGCAATAAAACCTGATGTAAATGGAGTTTATGTGATGGGAAGTTATGAAGGATATGCTGTGCCGCCAGGAACTTATCAAGCACAACTCAAATATAAAAATAATATAGTGAGTACGCATTTTACAGTATTAGCCAATCCATTCATACAAGCAACAGCATCGGATTGGGAGGAACAACAAAATACTCTTTCAAATATTGTAACAACAATTAACGAAATACATACAGCTGTAAATAATGAAAGAAAGCTTAAGAAACAATTACAGTATTATAGTGAAAATTTAACAAGCAATGAAAAAACAAAATCTATTATAGAAGAAGCCAATAATTTGATTAAAAAAATAGATACTTGGGAAGCAAATATTGTTGAAAGCAGAACTCAAAATGGACAAGACGTTATCAATTGGCCTAGTAAATTAGGAGTAGAATTTTTCTTTTTGAAAGGATTGGTTGATGCTACTGATCCAAAAGTAACACAAGGTGTTAAAAACAAGTTAGCTGATGTGCAAGTGATTTGGAAAAATGAAAAAGCAAAATTAGATGGCATTTATTCTGCTGTCAATAACTTTAACAGTTTATATCAAAAAGCAAATATTGAAGCAGTTCAAAAATAGATTCATTAGGTAAAAACCTTATAAAAAATAAATTAAAATTAATACAATATGAAGCCGTTATTGATATTGATAGCCATAGTAAGCCTACATCAAGCAGCTGCGCAAAAAGCGGTGGCCTTATCTAAACCCACTGGAGATGTGGATATGAAAACCTTTAATTTATATAATCCATACGAGAATGTGGATTCAGCTATTAATGTGGCACTTAAAAAAGCAAAAAAGGAAGGAAAGCATGTCTTTTTACAAATGGGGGGCAATTGGTGTATTTGGTGTGCTCGTTTTAATCAATTTACTACAAGCGATAAACAAGTCGATTCTTTGGTGAAAGCCAACTATATTGTTGTGCACGTAAATTATTCCAAAGAAAATAAGAACAAAAAAGTGCAAGAAAAATATGAATTCCCCGCTCGTTTTGGATTTCCAGTTTTTGTAGTATTAGATGCAAAAGGAAGAAGATTACATACTCAAAACAGCGGTTATTTAGAAAAAGATAAAAACTACAGCAAAGAAAAAGTGATGGAATTTTTTGAAAGTTGGGCTCCTGATGCTTTAAATGGTGCCAAGTATACTTGGTTAAATGATTAATCTCAATGTTTCGATCTAAACTTTTTACAACACTATTTTTTGTTGGTTTGATCAACTGTTTGATGTCATGTAATTATTATTCACTCCCTCTAAAAATAAATACACAAGGAATCAGTGGTTCTGATTTTTATAAAACAATACAGGGAAGTGATTGGAGACTAAGAGACTCATTAGTGATAGAAAAGGTGATGTCTGGAAACATTCCTAAATTTTATAGTTCTTTCACACCTGTAAGAAGTACTTGGATAAACAAACAAAAACAACTTATACCAATTACATATTTTGTAGCCAAAGATTATTTAAGTATAGGAACCAATAATGATTTTGCTAGAGTACCCATCACACCCATGGCTGCCCAAAAAATTGCAGATAGTTTACATTGTTTTTTACCTACTCCCAAAATGGTGGACGAAATATATGAACAAAGCAAAATAAAACTGGCACCAGTTCCACTTTATATTTACAGAGATAGCTCCATTTCAATGTGGCAACATCACTTAATCATAGAAGGTCAAAGGAAAAATAGAAAAGGATTGATTAGTGGTATCAAAAAAGATGTTGTGTTGAGTAATAAAGTATTATTACAAGGAAAAAATAATAGAGTGGCTATTTATGGTTGGCATCAATTAAACGGAAAAGTAATTCAACCCATTTATGCCGGACATGTCAATTGGTATGTAGATTACAGCCATGGCATAAGATTAGTATACGAAAAAATAAAAGTAAATGGACATTGGATGCACTATCAGGATATTTTGAAAGACAGTGCACTCAGTGGAATTTTAACCAATGAAGAAGCTCCTTTATTATTGAAGTATTAAATTTTGCACACTAGCTAATAAACCAATAGCTGTAGTATAATCATGCTTATGCTTTCTTTTTAATTTCTTTTTTAGAAGTTCTGTATATTGTTCATTGATGGTTTGATGTGGATTGATTTTCCCATAAGTCAAACTAGGGTCATTTTTTTGAGCTACCAAAAAGACTTCATCATACACTTCTTTAATAGAAGATAATTTAAGTCGAGATAAATTATATAAATGAATGATGTCTAAAATTAACCAAACTATTTGTTGATTCCCCTTTTTAGAAATAACATCATTATTAGTTAAATATCCGGTTTGGGTAATATCATAGGAAGGAATTGTTGGAGCAGCAGTCACCAACCCCTTGAACGGAAAAACAGATTTAAGTTTAATATCTGAAGCAGAAATGTTAAATGTGCATTCAAAATGTTGATGCAAATAATCAAATTGGAGAGACCCTTGTAATTGATGATTGTTGTGAGATTGTATTTCTAATACAAAATCCTGAGTCACTTTTTGGGTGTCTAAAGAAGCATTGTCGTTGGCTACAAACATGGCATGAAATTTTATGGTTAAAAAATCACACCAAGAAAAATTCAGAAGGATTTACGTTTCATTTTTGACGGTAAGTCCTCATCGATTTTAGCACCGTGAAGTTCGACTCTCTCGGTTGCTACCCATTCAAGGGTTCTTGATGATGGAACAAAGATACTATAAATCTGGAAAAAACAAAATCCCTGTAAATAATTGATTTACAGGGATTTAAATTAAATATTATGTAAATATTCGGAATAAATCAGAGTATTTATTTGAAAAGTTCGGCCAATTTTGAATTTAAGGCTTCCCCTCTTAAATCCTTGCCTATAATTTTACCCTGTGGGTCAATTAAATAGTTTTGAGGAATGGCTTGTACCCCATACATCACTGCTACTTCATTTTTCCAATATTTTAAATCTGATACTTGTGTCCAAGTCAAATTGTCTTTATGAATGGCATCCAACCATCTTTGTTTACCAGTGGGTTGATCCAATGAAACACCTAAAACAGTAAATCCTTTGGGATTGTATTTATTAAAGGCAAGCACAACATTTGGATTTTCTTGACGACAAGGTCCGCACCAGCTGGCCCAAAAATCAACTAACACATATTTACCTCTAAAAGAAGAAAGTGAAACGGGAATACCCGCTGTATCATTTTGTGTAAAATTCATTGCCTCTTTGCCAATACTTGTTTTTTTAGCAATATCAATTTTATCCGCCATTTCTTTTCCTTTCACTGTTGCACGTACGGTAGCCGGTAATTTTAAAAATAGAGGTTCTACCTCATCGGCATTAATACTGTATCCAGCAAAGTTGCTAAAAGCATACATAACAATAGATGAATTCAAATTTGCTAAAACAAATTCTTTTTGTTTTGCTTTCATTTCTACATCCAATTTTTCATATTCCTCGTCTAATTTTTTCATGCCTGCTTCATCCTTCTTTTTATACAATTCATTATAAGCTGCACTTAAAGCTTCTATTTTTTCAGATACGGGTTTAGTAAATTCATTTAATTTTTTATACTCCACATGTGCTTTTGATCCTTTAATGGTAGCATTAGCAAAGGAATCTACACTGTTGATGGTAATGATTGAGTTTTCTAAATAAATAGGAGTCACGTCTTTTTTATAAGAAATCATTCTTTTTGTCTTGCCTGCAGTATCTGGTTTATAAGAAGCACGTAAGTTGGCCAAAGTGGGTTCTACTAAAGTTCCTTTTAATTCATATTTGCCATGAACAACTTCGGCACTATCCTGGGTGGATATGCCATTAAAATAATAAGATAAATACACTTTGGTCACCGCTTCTTTTACTTTAGAAACATCTCCCTTTAAAATATATTGTTTTTGTGCTTGCAGATTAAATGCCACAGCTAACAACAAAACGATGATTCCTTTTTTCATATTATTATATATTAGTTCTTTAAAGATACAAAAAATTAAGTGCCTAAAATTTAGTCAATAATTTATCAGCCATTATTTTTTGCCAAATA
>JAFMJX010000058.1 GCA_017853235.1 Chitinophagaceae bacterium
GGTGCTGACTTGTTTTATGGTGGTAACAAAACAAAATGGATCACTGCTGCTAAAACTATGAAGTTTAAAATGTTGATGCAAACACGTAAAGTGGATGCTACAGCTGCTGCTAAAATTCAAGCTTTAGTAACTGCAGGTGATTTAATTTTAACTGCAACAAACGATTTCAACTTCCAATACGGTTCTAACCGTACTACTCCAGATAGCCGTCATCCTGATTATGGTGGAAACTATAATTCTTCAGGAAGTGTTGGTGAATACATGGCAGACTACTTTATGTGGGCTATTGCTTCTGAGAAATTAGGAACTGCTTGTGCATCCAATGGTTCTGGTGGTTGTGATATTAGTGGAACTAGTAAAACAACTAAAACTACCTTGGATCCAAGACAACGTTACTATTTCTACAGACAAAACATCAACGCAGCAAACGTGAACTCTGTAACCTTATCTTGTAGCATTGAAGCACCTCCTGCTCATTATAAAGCAGGTGAGCCTTTCTGTTACGTAGGTGCTGGATATTGGGGTCGTGATCATGGTGACAACTCTGGTACGCCTCCAGATGGTTCTTACAGAACTACATGGGGTATTTACCCAGCTGGTGGTGCCTTTGATGATGATGCAGCTGTAAAAGTAAGTTTGGAAATGGGTGGTAAAGGTGCAGGTATCTTACCAATCTGGAACTCAGAATTTACACACTTTAAGTTAGCGGAAGCTGCTTTAACAGGTGTGATTACTGGTGGTGCCACTGCTGCAAGAGCGAGCTTAGCTACTGCATTAGCAAACAATATGGCTAAAGTAACTGGTTTCCCTGCTAAAGTAGGTGTTACACCTTCTGCAACATATGCTGCAAGTTCTGCTACAATTACAAATTACATCAACTTAGTTTTAGCACAATATGATGCTGCTGCTACAGATGCTGCTAAATTGGATATTGTTGGTAAAGAATTTTACTTAGCAACTTGGGGTAATGGATGGGAAGCATACAACAACTACCGTTTAAATGGAACTCCTAAAAATTTACAAGGTGCTAAATATGCTGCCAATCCTGGATTCTTTATTCGCTCTTTCTTCTATCCATCAGTTTTTGTTAACAGAAACTTAAATGCGCCTACTCAAAGAGTTTTGGGTACTGCCGTTAATAAAGTATTCTGGGATAATAATCCTGATAATTTCATCAAATAATAAATTTGACAACAATGAAAAAAATATTAAATATCCTTTTAGTTGCTATCGCCTTTATGGTGGTTGGTACTTCTTGTCAAAAAGAAGGATTGGCCTTAGAAAAACCATTCGTCGATATTAACTTCTTTGGCAAAGGAGCTTATATCACCCTTAATAAAACGGTGAATGTGAACTTCAACTATGCCGCCATCAGTACTTCTAAAGTATCTGTAATGGTTGACCCTTATAACAATGGGGTTAAAATCAAACAAGTTAAATTGTACGTTGTAAAAAGCGCTAATGCTGATCCTACTGCATGGAAATTAGTTAAAACTGTAGATGTAAACGGTACTACCGAATTATCTGCTACGGGTGCTGAAGTAGCTACTGCTATTGGAACTCCGGCTGCTACCTTATTTGCGCCTGGTCAGTTTTATACTTTCTATAACCAAGTGGTTACTGAAGACGGTAGAACATTTGACTTGTCAAATACATTAGGTGCATTAGAGAATGCATCTGGTTATAACGCTTGTTTCAGATGGACTGCTTATGTAGTTTGTCCTTTTACTGGTGGTATGGCTGGTAAATACAAAGTAATTGCAGATGGTTGGGAAGATTGGCCTCTTGGAGCAATTGTGCCAGTTGCAGATGGTCCTGGTGCGAACCAAGTTGACTTAAGTGGTGTTTACCCTGGCGGTGGCTATGTAAAAAATAAATTGGTTGTGAATGTAGATCCTGCAACTGGAGCTGCATCTATTCCTCGTGTTGATTACGGTAGCTATTCTCCAACTGGTGCAGTATATTCTGCTGCAGCAGCTAATGCTGGTTATATCTTCTCTTGTACTGGATATATTGGATTAAAAATGGAACATTTCTACGGAACTTCTAGTTATGGTTTCTATTCTTTGATTCTTCAAAAGCAATAGTTTGATTGTTCTTTTTAGAACAACTCAATATAAAAAAAGACCCACCGAATTTTCGGTGGGTCTTTTTTTATGCTCTTTTTTAAGGTTAGCTTTTAAATAATTTGACATTCTTATTAAGCGAATTACCACAAAGGGTAATACCATCGCAATGCTAGCTAATTTAAATAAGTTTAGGCGTAAATTTTTATTTCCTCTAAGTGTTCATCTAAAAACTTATATTCTACTAAATGGCTCATATTGGAGGCCTGTGATTTCAGCTTTATTTTATACCTCTTTCTCCAGGTCTTTATAATGCTATTAAAGATGCCCTTAGTGAGGTGCGAATGAATGATGGGATGAACTACTATTTGTAAATTTTTATGCCCGTGGGTGGCTAAATAAGCCAATTTTTTCTCCATCTCATCTTCTAATAGCAAAGTGGATGTAATTTTTCCCGTGCCTGTACATGCTGGACAGTCTTCGGAAGTATTAATATTTACTTCGGGACGAATTCTTTGGCGGGTTGCTTGCAATAAACCAAATTTAGAAATAGGTAAAACCGAATGCCTTGCACGATCGGATTTCATAAACCCTTCTAAAGCCTCTTGCACTTTGCGTCTATTTTCGGGCAATTTCATATCAATGAAGTCAATTACTATGATGCCCCCAATATCTCTTAATCTTAATTGTCTAGCGATTTCCTCAGCCGCTTCCATATTGGTTTGCAAAGCATTTTCCTCTTGATTATTAGAAACACTTTTAAATCCGGAGTTCACATCAATTACATGCAAAGCTTCGGTGTGTTCGATAATTAAATAAGCACCACTCGGCAAGTTGACTGTTTTTCCAAAAGAAGATTTCACTTGCTTGGTTATGCCATATTGATCAAAAATGGCTTGATCTCCATTGTATAAACTTAAAATACTTGCTTTGCCTGGAGCAATTCGTTGCAAGTAACTTAATGTAAGATCATATATCTTTTTATCGTTTACTACGATTTTATTAAAATCTTCATTGAGTAGGTCCCTAAGAATACTAGTTGTTTTACTTTCTTCATTCATGATGCGTGCAGGAGGTAGGGCGCCTTTTAAATTGGATTGAATATTTTTCCAATTTGCTTCAAGAGTAAGTAAATCCTCGTGAAGTTCGGCCGTGCTTTTACCTTCGGCAGCAGTGCGCACAATGACTCCAAAATTCTTGGGTCTCACACCTTCAATTATTTTTTGTAATCGCTTGCGTTCCTCACCGGAATGAATTTTTTTACTTACGGCAACTATTTCATTAAATGGAGTTAATACAACAAAACGTCCGGCTAAGGAAATTTCACAACTTAAACGCGGGCCTTTAGCTGCGATGGGCTCTTTTAAAATTTGAACCAATACATTGGGTTTGCCATTTAAAACTTCACTTATTTTGCCTGTTTTAACAATTTCAGGAGCTGTTTGAAAATGTGCAAAATCAAAACTGTTGTCATTGTCATTCATCGCTAATTGCGTGAATTTAATGATGGATTTTGCATAGGGGCTTAAGTCGGTATAATGCAAGAACGCATCTTTTTCAAAACCAACGTCCACGAAAGCGGCATTTAATCCAGGGATAATTTTTTTGACTTTCCCTAAATACAAATCTCCAACGGACCAACGTGCGTCCATTTTTTCATTATGTATTTCTACTAACTTTTTTTCTTCTAACAAGGCAATCTCTACCCCATCGGAAGAACTATTAATTATTAAATCTTTGTTCACTGATAGCAACTTTTTTAAAGCACGCATAGCGCATTAACACGCATGTTTTGCTTTATTATTTTTTGAAACACGACCACTTTACAAAGGAAGGAAAAGGTAAAGTAAAGTTGCTAAGTAGATAAGTGGTGTGTGATTTTAAAAAATGCAAGCGTATTTTTATGAAAATACGCTTGCATAGAAAAGGAATTATTTATTCTTTTTCTTATGTCTGTTTTTTCTTAAACGTTTCTTTCTTTTGTGCGTCGCAATTTTATGACGTTTTCTCTTTTTACCACAAGGCATGTCCGATAATTTTGTTGTTATATAATATTATTTCTTTAATTGTTGTATTCTTTTGTCAATCGCATCATTGAGTCCTGGAATATTCATTTGGTTTGCTTTTTTAGCTTTTTGATAATATTCCAAAGCAAGATCCATTTGATTGGTGAGTTCATAACATTCTGCAACGCTAATGAGAGCTTCTATGTTATTGGGTTGATCTTTCAGTATGATTAAAAAGCGTTCGATGGCTTTTTGGTTTTGTCCTGATTTTTTACCTCCCAATGCTAATATCATTTGACCGTAAATATTATGTGGATTTTTGTCCACTACTTCCTTAATCTTTAAAATGCCTTGCATAGGGTTATCGGAAATATTTCCAAACAAAAAGCAGGCACCTAAATTGATTTTAGCTGAATCATTATTAGGATTCATAATCAATGCTTTATCTAAAAGAACTTTTGCATTTCCAGCGATCCATTTAAGAAAGGCGGGAGGTGCTTCCGGGTTGGTTAAATTATCAACCAACTGTTGGGCTGCAAAAGTGAGGCTTTTTTCAGAATTTTCCAACAAAGCAGCGCTGTATGTATAATATAAATAAGGACCCAGCTTTTGTGCGGAATCGGCCCAAAAGCGACCAAGTTTGGTTAATACGGCAATACTATCTTTAGGTGTTTTGGAGCTATTGAATTGATTTTCAATGCTTAATAAAGTTAATTTTTGTTCAGGGGTAAGGCCTACTTTAGCACTTTCAATAACGCTAACGGACGTAACTTCTTGATTATCAGTAGTAGTAGTGGATGCAGATTCTGTGACTTTATGCCTAGGTGCTAAAAAATAGAGCACACTAAATAAAGCTATAGCAATGACAACAACAATAATTTGAGGCTTCTTCAATGTAAATCAGTTTCCGGCAAAGGTAGTTACTTACGTTTGCTTTTTACGTCGTTTACAAATTCTTTTGCTGGTTTGAAAGCAGGAATAAAATGTTCAGGAATTTCAACCGCAATATTCTTTTTAATATTACGACCAATTTTAGCCGCTCTTTTTTTAGTAATAAAGCTGCCAAAGCCACGTATATAAATGTTTTGGCCGTTTGACAAGCTTTCTTTTACTTCCTTAAACATTGTTTCCAAAGTAACAAGAACATCTACTTTAGGTATTCCAGTTTTTTCAGAAATTTGATTAATGAGATCAGATTTTCTCATGAAGTTTGGTTTTAGGTTCAGTATTAAAAATAAATTAAATTTTACCTAATTACAACTATATCCTAATATTTTTATACATTTTTAGCCATTATTTTAGCTGAATATACATTTATTTTATTTATATATAAAATTATATGAATATGTAATAATCCATTTCGTTCCTAATATTCAGCCAACTAAGCCGAATTTTTAGCATTTTTGTGGCCTATGGCCACTTTCTTTACCCAAAAGCTTCTTTATTGGAATGATACCGATAATGATCGTCCTATGCCTTGGAAGGGGGAGAAAGACCCCTATAAAATATGGTTAAGTGAGATTATTTTACAACAAACCAGGGTAGAACAGGGTTGGAGCTATTACGAAAAATTTATAAAAGCGTTTCCTACGGTGTATGATTTGGCCAAAGCAAAGGAGCAAAAGGTTTTTAAATTATGGGAGGGATTGGGATATTATAATCGTTGTAAAAATTTATTGTATACCGCAAAGGAAATTGTACAACTGCACAACGGAGTTTTTCCATCCAACTATGATGCACTTTTGAAATTAAAAGGAGTGGGTCCTTATACTGCAGCTGCGATTGCTTCTTTTGCATTTGATCTACCTTATGCAGTGGTGGACGGAAATGTATTTAGGGTATTTGCTCGATTTTATGGAATTCATACACCCACCGATTGTAGAGAGGGGTTAGCGGTTTTTAATGAGGTTGCTCAAAAAAATTTAGAGCTTCGACAACCAGGTTTATATAATCAAGCATTAATGGATTTTGGCGCGACAGTATGCAAACCTTTGGTTCCTAATTGTGCACGCTGTCCACTTCAATCCAAATGCGTTGCATATAGTCAAGGAATTGTGAATCAATTACCTATCAAATTAAAAAGTATACAACGTAAGAAAAGACAATTTGATTTTTTCTGTTTTCAATATCAAAAAACCTGGTGGGTTCAAAAGCGAGGAGCTGGAGATATTTGGCAAAACTTATTTCAATTTTACTTGGTAGAAAATACCAGTATGCGCCCTATGACAGAATCGTATTTGAAACATATTTTGGTACAACAATTAGGAATGACAAAAAATCATTTTGATTTAGGTGATATGAGTGCCATCCAAAAAAGTACCTCGCCTGTATTTCGTCAAACCCTTACCCATCAGCTTTTGCAGGCGCGATTTGTTTTAGTAAAACTCAAACAAAAACCAACATTATTGAATCAGGGTACTTGGGTCACTGCATCCACTTTTAAAAAATTAGCATTTCCTAAAATGATCAACGAGTTTTTTTTAACACAATTTAAGCTATGGGGTCACTCAGAATAGTTTAACAGCTATAATTTGGATATAACCCTAAAATATTACTAACTTTCCATAAATAAATAATTTACAATTGGAAGCGCATTCGGGTGATTTTACTTTTTTGTCCGTTTCTATACTCTTAAAGTTGCAACAAGATGCCAGCCTTATTTTTTTAATTGGCGGTTTACTTTTTTTATCCTTTGTAATTGCAGGTTCCGAAGTTGCTTTTTTTTCTTTGTCATACAAGGACATTCAAGTTCTTAAAACAAAAAGATATGCCCCTTTGCAACGTATTGTCAAATTATTGGAGGATCCCAAAAAGCTATTGACATCCATGCTCATAGCAAATAGCTTTATTAATATTTGCATTATTTTAATCGCTAACATTTTAATTGATCATCTGTTTGTTTTTGATACTGCTCAATTTCCTGGGCTAGAATTTTTAGTAAAAGTAGTAGTGGTGACTTTATTACTTTTATTTTTTGGTGAAATTTTACCTAAGGTAATGGCTACGCAAAACAATATTCGTTTTGCTCAGGATTTTGGATTTATTATTCAAGCCGTATATTTTTTATTTTCCAATATGAGTGGCCTCATGGTGAAATATACCAATGTGATTGAAAAAAAATTAGCACAAAAAAATACGGGAAACTCCTACAGTATGGAGGAGTTGGATCATGCTATTGAATTAACTAGTAATGAACCTAATAAGGATAATGAAAAGAAGATATTAAAAGGCATTGTTAAGTTTGGCAATATTTCGGTGAAACAAATTATGAAAACAAGGTTGGATGTTCATGCGATTAATGAAACGCTCAATTTTGAAGGTGTTTTAAATAGTATACGGGAATATAGTTACAGCCGATTTCCCGTGTATAAAGACGATTTAGATACTGTCGTGGGAATGATTCATACCAAGGATATGATTCCACATTTAACGGAGCAGCCAAATTTTCAATGGCAAACTTTAATGAGGCCTGCTTATTTTGTGCATGAACAAAAAATGATTGAAGATTTATTGAAAGAATTTCAATCCAAGAGAATTCACTTTGCGGTGGTGGTTGATGAATTTGGTGGAACGAGCGGTATTATCACCTTGGAAGATATTTTAGAAGAAATTGTAGGAGATATAAAAGATGAGTTTGATGAAGAAGAGTCCACCATTAAAAAAATTGATGCCTACCATTACATTGTGGAAGGCAAAACACCCATTATTGATTTGTGCAATTTTATAGATTTGCCTGTAAATACTTTTGATGCTATTAAAGGTGAGAGTGATACCATGGCAGGGTTATTCCTTGAATTAGCGGGTGAATTTCCCGCCATTCAACAGGTGGTTAAATTTCAATCATATAGTTTCACCGTTTTAGAGATTCAAAAAAATAGGATCCATAAAATTCAAATGATTATCACACCAATTATTCCCCCTTTGACTGAACATGCGTCCTAAAAGTTTGTTTTTTTTAAACATCGTTGTTGCCATTTTGGTCATTGCTTGTAATACTCCTTATATACCCAAGGACAAAGGGTATCCTGCAGTGTCATTCCCCCAAAAACAATATTTGCCCTATAGTGATCCTTCTGCGCCATATTCCTTTGAAATTCCAAAGTATGCAAGTGTTAATCATGAAGTAAATTATTTTGGGGTAGAAAAAAAATCGGCAGCATGGATGAATTTGGACTTCCCCATTTTTAATAGCACTTTGTATATCAGCTATAATGTCGTCCAAAAAAATCAATTTGATACTTTAATGAATGATGCTTATAAATTTGCTACCAATCATGCTAATAAAGCTAGTTCCATTGAAGATTCGGTATTTACGACACCCTTAGGAGTGCATGGCGTATTTTTTCATATTGGGGGGGATGTGGCGACTGCTTATCAGTTTTTCCTAACCGATTCAACGCGTCATTTTTTTAGAGGCGCTTTATATTTTAATACCACTCCTAATGCGGACTCATTGGCGCCATACAATGCATTTTTATTAGAGGATGTGAAACATATGGTCAATACATTTAGATGGAAATAATGATATCTTTACATCAATAAAACTACTTAATTCATTTTTTACCCATAATTCTTGATATGATAGCGATTGATTCCGTTTTGGTAAGTGACCAGGTCATTGAGGAACATTTTGTATGTGATTTGTCCAAATGTAAAGGAGGTTGTTGTGAGGATGGGGATGCTGGTGCACCGTTGGAAAACAAAGAAAAAGAGTATGTTAAAAAATACTACGATATCGTGGAGCCCTACATGACAAAGGAAGGTATTAAGGAAGTGAAAGAAGTAGGCCAGTTTTTATACGATCGTGAATTTGGTTGGGTGACTCCTACTATCAATGGAGCAATTTGTGCGTATGGTTATCGAGATAAAGCAGGTGTGATTAAATGTGCTTTTGAACAAGCCTATAATGACGGAAAAATTCCCTGGAAAAAGCCCATCAGCTGCCATTTGTTTCCTATCAAAGTGCAAAAAAGTAAACAAGATCCCGATATAGAATACATGAATTACGAACCGCGTGAGGATTTATGTAAAGCGGCTTGTTCGCTAGGTCAAAAATTGAAAGTACCTGCATATGTGTTTTTAAAGGAGTCAATTATCCGCAAATATGGGGAAAAATTTTACGAAGCATTGGAAGCTTCTGCACAACATCTAAAAAATAAATAGCTATTTTTGTTGTCAACTATGCAAAGTATTTACGCCTCCTCTTTTAATGAAAAAAGTACCGCCAAAGCGGTTGATTTAGAGCATAGACGTAAGCTTAATTTTAATATCTCAAAGTATAATGCGGTCGTTCCAAAAGGGAAAGCCCAATTCACCGATTTAAATAGGGTACGTCAATTAGCTAAAAACAGAAAATGGGAAGCGATTGAACATTTGGATTTATACCTAACTCAATTTGAAGAACAAATCACACAACGTGGAGCTAAGGTTTTTTGGGCTGAAGACAGTGAACAAGCACTCAATTTTATTGGGGAGATTTGTAAAGAAAAAGAATGCAAATCTATTGTGAAAAGTAAAAGCATGGTCACCGAGGAAATTCATTTAAATGATTACCTCAGTTC
>JAFMJX010000059.1 GCA_017853235.1 Chitinophagaceae bacterium
CCACTTAAGGTTTGATAATTGCGACCTGCTAAATTTTGTAAGGATAATAAATCCAAGGCATCCTGTACTATTTGATTATCTTTTTTGCTAGGAGCTATTTCAAAATGTGGATTTCGACCTAACATAACCACCTCGTCCACACGCATGGGGAAACTAAGTTCGGTGTGCTGACTTAATACTGCTCTATATTGCGAGAGATTTTGCTTAGTGATTTTTTTAGCGTCCTTTCCTTGATATAAAACCTTTCCTTGATAAGCTTCAATTTCAGCACTTACTATTTTTATAAAAGTAGATTTACCTGAACCATTGGGACCCACTATTAAATGACATAAGCCTGGCTGAAATTGCACACTAATATCATTTAATATAGCTTGTTTCCCAATTTGATATTGTAAATTTTGAACTTCTAGCATACTTGTTAATTCGTTTGATTGAGTTGAAATTTCTTTAACAAGAAGATATAGAGTGGTGCACCCACAATGGAAGTAATAATTCCAATAGGTAATTCAGCCGGGGCTAATAAAAGTCTAGCGCCTACATCAGCAATGGTTAATAATAAAGCGCCCATTAAAATGGAAGCGGGTATTAATTTTTTATGGTCACTGCCTATTAATAATCTTAAAACATGCGGCACAATCAATCCCATAAAGGCAATTACGCCCACAAAAGCAGTAGCAACAGATACCATCGCTGTATTTAATATTAAAATATTAGTTTTTAATTTTTTTACATCCACTCCTAAATGACCCGCCTCTTGATCTCCCAATAACAATACATTTAATTTTTTAGCCTGTCTTTGTGCTAACCAAAAACAAACTACCGCCATAATGCCTGTTACAAATACTTGAAACCAATTAGCGCCCGAAAAGGTTCCTAAATTCCAGAAAGTAATACTTCTTGCTTGTGGATCACGCGCAATATAAGTCATAAGACCTACCCCACTTAATCCAATCGCATTCATCGCCATACCTACTAGTAATAAAGAAAGAATTGAAATATGTTTTTTATCTTTTGCAATACTATACACTAAATAGGTAGCTACTAATCCTCCCACAAAAGCAAATAGAGGAACCATAAAGGGACCTAATACACTTTTAAAAGAAGGAGACATAAAGGGAGATAAACTAAAAACAATAGAAGCACCAAAAGCCGCGCCTGCACTAGTTCCTACTAAACCAGGTTCCACTACTGGATTTCTAAATAAACCTTGCATTAACACACCAGAAACAGCTAAGATAGCCCCGGTTATCGCACATAGTAATACCCGAGGCAATCTTAATTGTATAAAGACACTTTCATAAATAGTAGCGGGCTCTTTTCCTGTGAACCCATGTTTCAATGCAGACCACATTTCGGAAGGCAATATAGAAACTGCTCCAAATGCAATTGCAATGAGGAGCATCACAATAAGCAGAGCTGTTAATACAATAAAAAATAAACTACTTTTTGGAGCCATTGTTGTTGGGATAAAATAATTGCATCAAATCCATAATATTATTTCCAGTTCTAGGTCCATAGTAAGTTAAATCATGTTCTTCAAATCTCACAATTCGTTTATTTTTTCCTGCCTTCGTCAAACTCACTCCTGGCACCCCCGAAATAAACTTATCCATGCTGCCCATTTGATCATATCCAAAATCGGTGGCTATAATGATATCTGGATTGGCTTCCGCAATCGCTTCCGCACTAATTTGTCTGGCCCCCTTGGCATCATAGTGTGCCACTTTCGCACCAGCCATTTTAATCAACTGATCGCCTACACCTTTTCTTCCACTCATGACAAAATAAACATTACTCGCACGACCAAAATGAATAATCATCACAGTGGGTGTGTCCTTAATCGTTAATTGTTTCGCCGCTGCAGTTGCTTGTGTCAATGAAGCATCCATTAATTTTGTTAAAGAATCAGCTTTTTCAGGAACTCCAAAAAAAGCGCCTAACTCCTTTAATAACATTTTTGCACTATCAATAGTATTGGCGTTTCCAAAAGCTTTACATTTTAACCCTGCTTTTTGTATTTGAGGCAAAACCGTTTCAGGACCAATGTCATTGCTGTGTATCACCACATCTGGAGCGATGGAAATAATACCTTCAGGATTCAATGCTCTATGATAGCCCACAGGCTTGATAAGTTTGGCACTATCAGGATAAGTACTACTCCAATCTACCCCTACTAAATCATGGCCTTTGCCTAAAGCAAAAGTAAATTCAGTCAAATGTTTAGATAAAGAAACGATACGTATATCCTTAGTACCATCTACTTCTCTGTTATTAAATCTTCCACAGGAAGTAAGTATCAAAACACTCCACAAAATATATACTAATTTTTTCATAGTTAATTTTTTAGAAATTATATTTCAAATTGATGCCTCCAAAAATAACTGCTTCTTTAGGCGCCGCTGTATAAGTATCAGGTAATTGATTGGCGAAAATCATCATAGGATATTTTACAGCAGTGATATTAGTAGCTCCTAGGTATGCGTCAAAATTTATTTTTTTAGATAAGGCAGTTTGATAGCCTAATTTTCCATTCAATAAATTATAGGATGTTGCATAAAAATCATTTAAGGAAGTAATAGGTGTTTTGTCTCTATAATTATAAGTGACATTTGCATACCAACCTGGTTGTGTTAATATATCAAAACCAAAATTCACTACATATTTAGGAACTCCAGCCACCTTTTTATTAGAATAATCTTCGGTTAAAACCACTGACTTTTGAATTTTAAAATTATCTCCATAAGTAAAGTTAGAATAAGTAAAATTAGCAAAAGGACGTAATGAACTAACAAAGCCACTATTAGATTCAAACAAAGTATATTTTAACATCGCTTCTATTCCTTTATGCAATTGATTTCCCCCATTCACTACATAAGTATATAATGTAGTAGTAGGTGACGCGGGTGATACGACCGAAATAGCAGTCATTTTTTTAGAAAACACGGTACTGAAATAAGCCAATTCATACGTCAATTTATTATTGAATAATTGACCCTTTGTACCTAATTCAAATTGGTTTCCTTTTTCAGGTGATAACAAATGATTTAAGCTTCCAGTAGCTGGAGTTGCAGGTGTTGTGACTGCGGGTGTAGTAATATAAAAATAAGAACTCGTAGGTGCTTTAAATCCGGTACTATAAGAAGCATACACTGAAATATGTTTATTAATGACTTTGTTAATGGCAAAGTGTGGAGATACCATTGACTTGTATGAAGTATCAAAAGTAGCTGGACGAGTGGTCAGTGCAGTATTAAAACGATCATTTAAATTAATGTTCATTGTACTTGTTCCTAACCCTGCTACCACCGAGAAATCTTTCGGTAAAGACAAAGTCCATTCTGTAAATAAATGACTATTCGTACTAGTTGCATACACATTAGAAGTGGCTGTGTTAATCACCCAATAAGGATTGGTTCCATAGGTCCAAGTAGTTGCCAGATCTAACGGGCTTTGTTTCATACTATATCCTATCACTTGTCCCACTTGTTGTTGTGTTTCAATGCCAGTTACACCTCCAAGGGTCACTTCATTTGAAATAGGAATTTTTGTGTTAATAGAAGTTCTTAAACCATAGTTCACTGTATTTTTATCGGTCCAACCAGCAGCAGAACTTGCATTGCTATTAAATCCAATACCATAAACGGCAGATGTTATAGAGACATTTTGACTGTGATTATAAACATGGCTTACTCCAGTTTTAAAACTAACTACATTACTATGACCATCTCTTTTAATATAGTCAGGGTTGCCTGAATAATCATTAGCCTCCCATTGAGCAATCGTCAATTCACCCGAACGTTGATCATAACTATTACTGTATCCCGCATACACACTAAAATTATTTTTTGTGTTAGGCTGTAAATCCGCCACTACATTCACAAAATCTTTTTGAGATGCATTATGAATCGTATAACCATCTGTTTTTTGAGTCCCATAATTCACTAATAAAGAAGATTTATCTGAACCTGCTTTCAAAGTTGTCGTAAAACGTCTTAATCCATAACTACCTGTCAAAATTTGTTGTGCAATACTCGTTTTACCTTTTTCTGCTTTTTCAGTGGTTAAATTCACTGCACCTGCGATGGCTAAACCATATAAAGTTCCAGCAGGACCTTTTGAAATTTCAACATTTGCTATGGTTCCAAAATCTATATCATCCATGGTAGTAATGCCTTCCGCATCTGTTAATGGAATGCCGTTTAAATAAACTTTATAACCTTGACCGTCAAAGTTGCTATTCACTCCACGTGTGCCACGTGTGCCATTACCATACCCTCTAATATTTAATTGTTGGCCGCCTGCAACCGAACGACGTGCCATAGCCACTCCCGTAATATTAGTTTGGATGGCATCATCCATAAATAAGCCGGTATTTCGTTTTATTTCGGTGCTCCCTATTTTAGAGATAGATCCGGGTTGGTATAAAACAGATTTATTAGGGTTAGAACTGTTCGTTACTTCTACTTGCGCTAAGGATAAAGCAATTGGTGTTAAATAAATAGTAAGTGTCCCTGAAGATGCTCCCACTATTTGTGTGAATGGTTCGTATCCTATAAAAGATACAGTTATTTTGGTGGCTCCTGTTATGCTAAACAAACCATCATTATTGGTGGTTGTTTTTTGAGCTCCTGCAGAAACGGTTGCACTGATTAAAGGTTTCTGCGTAATCGCATCTAGCACTCTACCAGATACTTTTGTTTGTGCAAAGCTTTGGGAGTTGAAGCCCATCAAAGATAAAAAAAGTAAAATAGAACTAATATTAAGTTTCATGAGATATAATGAATTAAAATAAAAAAGTCCCTGAATGCATCATGATTCAGGAAATAAATAATCTAAAATAAATTATATCTGCTGTGGAGGTGGAACTAGTATAACACTAAAAATAGTTGATAGTTTTTCTTCATAAAATAAATTAGCAGTATCTGAGGAAGTCCTTTTAAAAGGATTTATTATAAAAGTTTGCACTAAAAAATAAGTAGTAGGAAATTTCATGGTATGTTTAGATTCCTTCTGATTAGTGGTATTGGAATCATTTGTATTAAATGACTTTGCAAAATCATGATACAATTTTGTTTGCATTTTATCATTGATACAATAATACCATACAACTCCTTGTATCATTTCGGTTTTAACTACATCATAAAATTGATGCCCTAAGTAAAATTCTTTCCCTGCTTCTTCCCAATCTAAATTTTTAGAACCTTGAATTTTAACTAATTCGCTATTAGGTAATTCACTTGCAATTTGTCGAGCAATATCCTCTTTGACCTGTTCTTGCTGAATAAGATAGGCCACATAAGTACCCAATTGACTCGTGATGGCAAAAAATAATAATATGGTGGCGATGATTCTTTTCAATCTCAAAAAATAGCTGCTTAAAAATACCAAAAATTAAGCATTTATTGGCTGTAAAATGTGGAACGGTTTTAAAATTGAGGGACTTGTGTAGTGATAATTACGTAAATATTTTTTAACTTTCTATTACAAACAATATTTTATGGCAAATCGTAGAAATTTTATTCAACAAGTAGGTTTAATGGCAGGGGCATTTTCGGCAAATAGTTTATTTAACCAAGCCCACGCAGCCGAATTTGAACACATGAATTTGAATAAAAAAGATGTCAGTGCCAAACAATTAGCTGCAGATGAAGATTATTGGAGTGTCATTCAACAAGCTTATACAGTGAGCCCTGCTATTGTTAATTTAAATAATGGTGGAGTAAGTCCCAGCCCAAGAGTGGTTCAAGAAGCCGTAGAAAGTTTTAATAAAATGACCAACCAAGGGCCTTCATATTTTATGTGGCGAATTTTAGATCAAGGAAGAGAACCGCTCAGATACAAGTTAGCTGATTTGGCAGGTGCCGATCCTGAAGAAATTGCTATCAACCGAAATTCAACAGAAGCATTGAATACAGTCATTTTTGGATTGAACTTAAAAGCAGGAGACGAAGTCATCGGCACCAAGCAAGATTATCCGAATATGATAAATGCTTGGAAACAAAGAGCAAGCCGAGAAGGAATTGTATATACGCAACTTAATTTTAAATATCCCATCGAAAATGACGAGGAAATTGTGCATGCATTTGAAAAAGCTATTACGCCAAAAACTAAAATTTTTCATATCACACATATGGTCAATTGGGTGGGTCAAATAATGCCTGTAAAAAAATTATGCGCTTTGGCAAAAAAACATGGCATTGAAACTATTGTAGATGGAGCACATAGTTTTGGATTGATGGATTTTAAAGTGCCTGAATTAGGATGTGATTATTTTGGTACTTCTCTGCACAAGTTTTTATCTGCCCCCATTGGAAGTGGGATGTTATGGATTAAGAAAGAAAATATTGAAAAAATATGGCCATTAGTATGTAATGACAATCCAAAAGGGAGCGATATAAGAAAATTTGAAACCCTTGGTACCAGAAGCTTTCCAATCGAGCAAGGTATTGGAGAAGCGATTAATTTTCATACTGCCATTGGAAGTAAAAGAAAAGAAGAAAGAATTAGATATTTGAAAAATTATTGGGCTACAAGGGTCAAAGACATTCCCAAAGTAAAAATCAACACCTCCCTAAAAGATGAATATTCTTGTGCGATTTGTGGCGTAAGTATTGATGGCATGACTCCTGGAGAATTAGATAGTGCATTATTTAATACTTATAAAATTCACACAGTAGGAATAGTTTGGGAAAATATTAGTTGTGTGAGAATTACTCCACATGTTTATACTCGTTTGCAAGATTTAGATAAACTAGTCAATGCTATTGAAGCTATTGCAAAAAAATCTCCTGCTACTAAATAAAAGAGGCAGGAGAAATATTTTAAAATGAAATAATGAACAACTTATTATTTCCTTGCAATTTTAAATGTTTTAGAAAGGGTCTTATAACAATTACATGTTTTAGTATCTAACGTTTTTGATGTTACAGTAACCGTAGCGGTACATAACACACCTGCCGTTAAATTTGAAATAGTTAACGCATTGGTTCCTGCTGTAGTGCTTGAAACACTTGATCCAGAAACAACTGAATTATCAGCATCTTTTTTCACTGATAAATCTATTGTAACGCCATCTTTTGCAAATGGTGTCGAAGTAACATTTACATTGATGGCTTGACTTGCACTTAAGGCACCATAAATGCCAGCGTAATCCACTTCCTTAGTATCAATTTCCACCTTAAAAGCGATATCACCCACTTCTACAGTTGCAACTGGAGGAGGAGTTGGTGTCGTTCCACCGCCGGTACTTCCACCACCTTTACTACAACTCGCAACAATAAAAGTGAATCCCATTAAAATAATACTCCATTTTTTCATAGTAAATCAAATTACAGGTCTTTATAAAATCAAAGACCCTTATTGCTTCTAAAATTACTATTAAAATTTATATCAGCAAATTGAAAAAATGGAATGAAAGTGAAAATATGCTAATTTATGAGTAAACATACAATGTGTATTTATCTCATTTTCAATGATTTATGTAGTAATTTTCATATTTCTTGAAACATTATATAAAACGCCCCATTATAACATGAAAAACATCATTTTAGGAATTTGCATTGTAAGTATACCTTTTTTATCAAGTATACAATGTCATGGACAAATAAAAGTCATGACAAAACCACCATTCACATTGAATGCATCTAGTAAAACCTCTTATCAGGCAAGCCCCTATATACTAGATTGGAGTTTGGGGGAAACTATTTCAATTAACACTTTATATTCTTCTCAAAATTGGATGATTACTACAGGTGTATTACAAAATGAGATAGTGCATTATTTTAGTTTGGATCAAATAGATAGTTTTGGCAATCAAATTTATGTGGGACCTATCCCAGTGAAAGAATCATTACATGTTTGGACAAACCAAAATAATATAACCATTCAAAAAATGATTATTTCAGATCAATGGGGTCGAATACAAATAAAAGTAGAAGGGCCTTTTTCAGGATTATACTTTAATCAACAAATACCATTTACTTCGGCAAATACGGGGATTTACTTTTTAATGATTTATTATGTTGCAGGACAATCAATGACTCGCATCAAAATATGTAAGGTCATTAAAATGTAAGCGTTTACTTTATGAAAAAATTATTATTGTTCCTTACTTTTTGGAATTTATCCCATACCGCATACACACAGTCAAATAAAGGTATTAATTTTCAAGGCATCGCCAGGTATAGTAATGGATTTGTGGTTGCTGATAAAACTATTAATCTAAGACTGAGCATTTTAGATGATACTATTTTGAAAAA
This sequence comes from Chitinophagaceae bacterium, assembly GCA_017853235.1. Lineage (GTDB taxonomy): Bacteria > Bacteroidota > Bacteroidia > Chitinophagales > Chitinophagaceae > Sediminibacterium. Next base: position 8,259 of record JAFMJX010000059.1, read on the forward strand.
AGTAGACTACCAAGAAATTAAATCCGTGACCACTAATTTATTAGGGCTCTTTACGGTGGTGGTAGGTAGTCAAGAAATAGGAAAAATCATTACTTCTAATTCCTTTGATAATATTAATTGGAGTAATAATGAAAAATATTTAATGGTGGAAGTGGACTTAACAGGTGATTTTACATTTATTACATTGGGGATGCAAAAAATAAATTATGTGCCTTATGCTTTTTATGCAGACAAAGTAGAGGCTAAAAATATAACAGGCATTTTAAGTACAGTCCAAGGCGGAACTGGATTTGCCAGCATTAAAGACATTAAAAATAATTGGCAGCTAGATAAAGTCAATAACACCTTGGACTCTGAAAAGCCAGCATCAGTAAATGTTTTAGCATTGCTCAATGATAAATTAAATAAAACTGATACCACTAGTCTCAGCAGTCGAATCAATCAAAAGTTGAACGTATTAGATACTCTCAATTTAAGTAATAGAATCAATTTAAAGCTCAATAAATTGGACACTTTAAACTTAAGTAATCGCATTAATGTAAAATTAAATAGTAGTGACACTTTATCTTTAAGCAATAGGATTAATTTAATACCTAAAACAGACACCAATAGTCTTAATAGTAGAATCAATTTAAAATTATTTACTTACGATACACTTTCTCTAAGTAACAGGATTAATTTGATCCCAAAAACAGATACCAATAGTCTTAGCAATCGTATTAATCTAAAATTAAATAGTAGTGATACTTTATCATTGAGTAATAGAATCAATTTAAAACTCAATAAATTAGATACGATTTATTTAAGCAATCGAATCAATTTAAAATTAAATAGTAGCGATACAAGTTATTTAAGTAACCGCATCAATCAAATACCTAAAATAGATACATTAAGTTTAAGCAATCGTATTAATAATAAAATAAGTATAGGCGGTTTATCAAGTAGCGATATTACACAAGCATTAAATTACACTCCCATCAGAGATGACTATGGAAGTTTTTATGATACCGCAAAACAACAAACAGCTGCTGCTACAGCCTTATCTGTTAAATTTAATTTTACTAATTTTTCGAACAACATTAATGTCACCAACAATACCAGTGGTTTGCCTTCTCGCATCACTGTCACCAATCCAGGTATTTACAATGTGAAATATGCATTACAATTTATCAAATCAGATGTAGGCACCGACGACATTAGCGTTTGGGTAAGACGTAACAGTATTGCTTATGCCAATACGCATAATGTATACACCATACAAGGGTCAAATATAAAGAATGTGGTAACCGCCTCCTTTTGGGTAGACCTAGGTGCAAACGATTACATTGAAATATATTTCAGTGTCAAAAACACCAACTCTAGTGTCACAG
>JAFMJX010000060.1 GCA_017853235.1 Chitinophagaceae bacterium
AAGTAAATTTATTCCATTAACCAAAGAAAGCATTGAGGACAATCATTTTCAAGGCTCCAAGGATGTGTTGACCATTTATTATCATGATAAACCAAACAGTGATTTATTAATGGGTAAGGGTTTGGTGATTGGAGGCAGTCATCAAGTGCATCCAATCAAAGAGGACATTCAATATGGAGATTTAAGTGCTGTATTATTACAAAATTCACCATTCTGGTCCAGTTTTATAAGAACCCCCGAATTGTCCATTGCGCTCATGGATGAATGGGAATCTAAAATTGAAAGCTTAGCGCAAAGCACTATGAACGAAAATGTAACTTCCATTGCTGGCGTACCAACTTGGACTTTAGTTTTATTGAAGCGCATTTTAGAAATTTCGGGAAAACAAAACATTAAAGAAGTATGGCCCCAATTTGAATTATATATTCATGGAGGTGTTTCCTTTACACCTTACAAAGAACAGTTTCAAAAAATAATTGGTGGCGCATGTAACTATCTAGAAATATACAATGCTAGTGAAGGATTTTTTGCAGCACAAGACAGGGTTGAAGAAGAAGGTATGTTGTTATTTTTAAATCATGGAATTTTTTATGAATTCATGCCAATAGAAGAATATGGAAAAGAGTTTCCTACCACTTATGGATTGAATAAAGTAACACTTGGAAAAAACTACGCTATTGTGATTAGTACAAATGGAGGCCTATGGAGATATTTAGTGGGAGACACTGTTCAATTTGTTAGTTTAGCGCCTTATCGAATTAAAGTATCGGGAAGACTTAAACAATATATCAATGCCTTTGGAGAAGAATTAATTGCAGACAATAGTGACCAAGCCATCGCCGCTACCTGCAAGGCTTTTGGAGTAAGCATTAAAGAATATACTGCAGCGCCAGTATACATGTCTGATGAAAATACAGGAGCACATGAATGGTTCATTGAGTTTGACAAAATGCCAAATGATTTGAAAGCATTTACAAACACATTAGACGAAAACTTAAAAGCAGTAAATAGTGATTATGAAGCCAAGAGACATAAAGACATTGCTTTAAGATTACCACAAATAACTGCAGTCGTTCCAGGATGTTTTCATGAATGGTTAAAACGTAAAGGGAAATTAGGAGGACAACATAAAGTACCGCGATTGTCCAACGATCGAAAATACATAGAGGAGATAAAAATGATTCACGAGGAGTTGCTTCAGGCCAAGCATAATTAATTATATTTGCAATATTGTTTTAAATAATACGACTATGAAATTACTACAAGGAAAAGTGGCCATTGTAACTGGGGCAGCAAGAGGAATTGGTGCTGCTATCGCATTAAAGTTAGCCGAACAAGGGGCGGATATTGCTTTTACCTATGTAAGTGAAGGCAGTGCGGAGAAAGCTGCAGCACTTGAAACAGAAATTAAAAAATTAGGCGTCAACGCTAAGGGTTATAAAACTAATGCAGCCGATTTTGCTGCTTGTGAAGCATTTGTATCAAATGTATTAACCGATTTTAGCACCATAGATATTTGTGTGAACAATGCTGGTATTTCAAAAGATAATTTATTGTTACGCATGACTGCAGAACAATGGGATGAAGTAATGGATACGAATTTAAAAAGCGTATTTAATATGACAAAGCAAGTAATTCGTCCCATGATGAAAGCAAAATCCGGTAGCATTATTAATATGAGTTCTATCATTGGAATTCGTGGAAATGCAGGACAATCAAGCTATGCGGCAAGTAAAGCAGGCATTATTGGTTTCACAAAATCTATAGCGCTTGAATTAGGTAGTCGCAATATTAGATGCAATGCCATTGCACCAGGTTTCATCGAAACCGATATGACACATTATTTAAATGAAGGAGAAGCGGGTAAAGCATTCTTGGAAAAAATTCCTTTGGGAAGATTTGGTAAGGCGGAAGAAATTGCAAACACCACTTTATTTTTGGCAAGTGAATTAAGCAGTTATGTTACAGGACAAGTGATAAGCGCTTGTGGTGGATTGAATATTTAATTCAATGAATTAAATACGCGCATCAATTTCTTTTTTCAAATCGGCATAAATACTTTCTACCGTTCCCTCGCCTTTAATATTTACGACTTTATTGAATTGTGCATAGTAGGTAGCCACCGCAGTAGTTTTATCATGGTATTCTTGAATACGTGCACGAATCACTGTTTCGTTGGTGTCATCACTTCTGCCCGAAGTAGCGCCACGGCCTAATAATCTTTTCACTAATTCTTCCTCACTAACTTCTAAAGCCAACACAACATTTATTTCACTTGATTTTTCTTTTAATAAAGCATCTAATGCAACGCATTGTGCTGTGGTACGAGGAAAACCATCAAATAAAAAACCTTTTGCTTCTGGATGAGCATCTATAAAGTTACCCACCATACCAATCACCACCGCATCTGGCACTAATTGTCCTTGATCCATCAATCTTTTTGCTTCTAATCCTAAAGTGGTTTGATTGGCAATTTCTGTTCTCAATAAATTTCCAGTAGAAAGATGTTGTAAACCATTTGCGGCGATAATATTTTCACTTTGTGTTCCTTTTCCGCTACCCGGAGGTCCAAATAAAATTAAATTAAACATGCTGATTGATTAGAGTGCTGTCAAAGATACGCAACTAGCCTAAATTTGTGAGGAAAGACGCTCAGAAAATTGAACAATTTATCTGAATGCTTGTTAGTATTTTTACAACAGCAATTCATAAGATGTACAAATTATTACTCATAGCACTTTTGGTAAGTCAAACAGCATGTTCTCAAACAGGATCTGCTTCCCAACAAAAATTAGCTGATACTCAAAAATCTATCCCTATGTCAACGAGCAAAAACACCTACTATTCAAAAACAAATAAGGAAAAACTGGTTTTACCAGATAGTGTTTGGAAGCAAGTGTTATCGCCAGAAGTATATTATATCGCAAGAGAAAAGGGAACCGAACGTCCTTTTACCAGTCCTTTTGAAACTTCAAAAGAGATTGGAACCTATCATTGTGCCGCATGCGGAAATCCTTTGTTTAAAAGCGATACTAAATTTGATAGTGGTTGTGGATGGCCTAGTTTTTTTGATCCTATTTCTAAGGGAGCTATTATTTACACCCCAGATCATTCTCACGGAATGGATCGCACCGAAGTACAATGTGGAAAATGTAAAGCACATTTAGGACATGTTTTTGAAGACGGACCCAAGCCCACCGGATTGCGCTATTGCATTAATGGCGTAGTCTTAGATTTTGAAAAGAAATAATACATCGCATACAAAGTAATAAAAACGCCCACCAAAGAAAGTATCATCACACTTTGGGAAAAAAACTGTGTCCATTTAAGTTGCACTTTCATGCCTTCTTTAAATAACATGACACCAACGCTTCCTACATAACCTACGGAATCGGCGAGGTAAATAAAGAAGCCCACATTACCTTTCATTGAAAAAGCTGCAATTAATCGATCAAAGAAAATTGAGTTGAAAGGAATATATACCAAATACAAACCCAAGCCCACCCATAGCATCCACCAAAATGGAGCAAGCAATTGATGTGTAAAACAATAAGTACTTGTGCCAGCGATCATGAAACCAAACAAAATAAAAACATGCGCTACCATGAGTGCTTTAAAACTATTTTTTAAAACCACCACAGCACCCATTAATATTAAAATAAAAATAGTAATGGGGATTTCGGTTTGTGAAAATACTTCTGGCTTGGAGCCGTAGCCCATTTCCTTCCACATATCTGCCGAAAAATTATCTCGAATATCACGAAAAATAGTAGCAAATAAATATATCGCTACAAACGCAATGATACCTGGTAAATATTGTAACAATAAGGAAGTGCGATCAGCGGCAGTCATAGGTATACGTTGCGCGCGAAGTAATTCATCTTCTGGCGTAGGCGGTGGTACCTTTTCTAAACCATACACACAAATAATTAAAGGCAATGCAAAAACCAAACCAGTACAAAACGGAACCCAAAATTCAGAAATATGAAATTGTAACATTAACCAACCTCCCACCGATTTTACCCAACCTGCCGAAAAAATAAAACTCACCGCCAACGCCGCTCCAATAAAGTCTGTACTTTTTCTTCCTTCAACATAGGAAAAAACTACACCCCATAACATTCCTAAAGGAAAACCATTCATAAATAAAAACAGCACATTATAAGGAGCTGGCACTACTGCAAATAATAACCATGCGGCCCAAGCAATGCCCGTTAATACAAAAATAATTTTATAACGATTTACCTTTTGCATTCCCGAAATAAATCGGATACCATAAAATTTAGCTAATAAATAACCCAACATTTGACTAATTACAAGTGCTGTCTTATAAGCAATAGGCCCAAAAGTCATTCCATCAAAAGTGCACACTGTAAATGATTTTCGAAAACCAAAAACAAACACATAGGTCCCAAAGGAAACAAGTGCTGCATACAAAGCAGTGGATTTATCTTTTGAAAGTAATGGCATGCATACAAAGTTTAATGTGGCTTGATTCGTTTTACCAAATTTACGTTTTATACATGTACAATAATGCCTAAATTAGTGCTTTATGAAAAGAGGCAATATTTGTATTTCTCCCATTGATTGGGGATTGGGACACGCTACTAGGTGCATTCCACTTATACAAAGCTTGCAACAATTGGGCTACACGATCTATATCGCCACCGAGGGGCATCATGAAGTAATTTTAAAAGAGTCCATTCCAGGTGCACATTTTTTAAAACTTAGGGGGTACCGAATTAAATATTCTCAAAATAAAAACTGGTTTATTATTGCGATGTTATTGCAAATACCTCAAATTATTTTTAGTGTGTTGTATGAATATTTTTGGTTAAAAGAAAAAGCAAAAAAAATACATTTTGATTTGATTATTTCAGATAATCGCTTTGGATTTTATCATAAAAAAATTACTTCTGTTTTTATTACGCATCAACTTAACCTACAAACTCCTTTTGCTTGGTCCACTTTATGGTTTCAACAATTACAATATTATTGGTATCAAAAATTTAAAGCCGTTTGGGTTCCCGATATCCAACAAGACAAAGGATTGGCGGGAATTTTATCACACCCCACCAAACTACCCTCGACACCTGTATGGTATATGGGTTGCTTATCGCGATTACATCAAAATAGTAGTAACGGCTCGAATTTTAGTTATTATGCAACAACTTCAAAGCCTATTGAATTTTTAGGCATCGTATCGGGACCCGAACCTCAACGAAGTGTGTTTGAAAAACTACTTTGGGAGCAAGGTAAAAAAACGGGCAAATCTTTTGTGGTGGTTGGCGGCACTCCATTACACCCCAAACAGGAACAGTATGAAAACGGTATTTTATACAGTCATTTATCGGCCAAGGATTTAACCAGTCAAATTCAACAAGCCAAATACATTATTTGTCGTGGAGGATACACTAGTTTAATGGAACTCATTCCTTTTAAGAAAAAATTAATTTTAGTGCCCACCCCTGGTCAAACTGAACAAGAATATTTAGGCCAATTGTGGCAGCAAAAAAATTGGGCGATTTGTTTAGATCAAAATAATTTTAATATAAATGATGTGATCACCACGGCGAGTGGTTTTTTATTGAGCAGTCCTCCATTTGAGGAAATGAGCCAAGAAGCATTAATAATGCAACTAAAGAAACTATCTTTATACTAATGGCGATTCAAAAAATTTCTATCACCGATTTTACACAACTTAGGCAAACAAGCTCGCAGGATTCTTATATTATTATTGATGTAAGAAGTCCTGGGGAATATGAACACGCTCATATTCCTGGCGCTTATTCACTTCCTTTATTTTCCAACGAAGAACGCGCTATAGTTGGTACAACTTATAAAAAGAAGAGTCGTGAAGAAGCCATCAAAGTGGGAATTCCTTTTTTTGCAAAAAAGCAAATTTCTATGATTGAACAAGTGGAAAATTGGTTGTCTGAAAAAAAGGGTTCCGAAAAAAATTCCCCTACTGTAATAGTTCATTGTTGGAGAGGCGGGATGCGCAGTGCAGCGGTGGCATGGCTTTTAGATTTATACGGATGTAAGGTGCTGCAATTAGTGGGGGGATACAAAGGATATCGAAATTGGGTATTAGAACAATTCGCGATTTCTTATTCATTTAAAGTATTGGGTGGTTATACTGGATCGGGTAAAACAGAAATTCTACATGCCCTATCCATGCAACAAGAAGCTATCGTGGACTTAGAAGGTATAGCGCATCATAAGGGTTCTGCGTTTGGTGCACTAGGTCAAACAGCCCAACCTTCACAAGAACATTTTGAAAATGAATTAGCCGAAGTGTTGTGGCAATTGGTTCAAAAACAAAAAGTGTCTAACAAAAGTCAAAGCATTTGGATAGAAGATGAAAGTCAACGTATAGGAACGGTCATCATTCCTGCTGAATTATTTAAACAAATGCGCGCAAGTACTTGTTACTTTTTAGAAATTCCATTTGAAGAAAGATTGAATTTTATTGTTGAAAACTATGGTAAATTTGATATTAAAAGTTTGCAAGAGGCCACTATTCGAATTCAAAAAAGACTAGGTGGTTTAGAAACCAAAAACACGCTGCAGTTTTTAGAAGAAAAAAACATCAAAGGAGCTTTTGATATTTTATTAAAATATTATGATCGCTGGTATGCTAAATTTTCACAAGCAACCACGCAACCCAAGCTGAGTGTAGAAAGGGTCGTTTGTGAAAAAGTAGATGCTTCCCAAAATGCAGCAATATTAATTCGTAGTACACCCTAAAATTAAGTGATTCAAATAACTTCTATTTTAAATTGGATTAATTATCTTTAGGGATATCTTTTTTATGCATCAATTATTAGTGTGGTGGTTTTTTACGGTGAAGGGATGGAGAATTAAAGGAACGTTTCCATTCCATTTAAAAAAAGCGGTATATATTGTTGCACCACATACCCATAGTATTGACTTTTTTTTAGGTTTAGCGATTCGCAAAAAAATGCATTTTGAGTTTATTCGTTTTCTTGGAAAAAAAGAACTTTTTATACCACCATTTAGCTGGATCTTACATTCCTTGGGGTGTTCTCCCGTGGATCGTTCTACCAACAACAACCTAGTGGATCAGGTCGTTCAAAAATTCAAGGAAAATGAAACCTTTCACCTGGCTTTATCTCCAGAGGGCACCCGAAAGAAAGTGTACAAACTAAAATCCGGTTTTTATCATATTGCCAAAAAGGCCCAAGTTCCAGTGGTCATGGTGGGGTTGGATTTTTTCAAACGAGAAGTGGTTTTTGCAGAATCATTTATGTTAAGTGATGACGAACGCGCAGACAAACGTAAAATCGTTGACTTTTTTAAGGATTTTAAAGGATACGTCCCCGAATATGGCATTACGAGTGACATTGAATGTTAAGGAAATGCTGATTTTTTAAATTTGTTTTTGGACTCTAAACTATATTCTTATTTTTGTGAAAGCCTTTGGCTCATTTATTTAAACTAATAAAAACAGATACAGTATGAAAAGTAAAATTTTTTTAGCGCTTGCAGTGGTTTGTCTTGGTGCTTATTCTTGTGTTAGCCCTAAAAAATTACAAGAAGCAGAAGCTAAGTATGGCCAATTAAATGGTGCTTATGCTGAATTACAAGGAAAATATCGTGATGTGCAAGATGAAATTGCAAAAGCAAAAGCAGAGCAAGATAAAAATGCTTTTAAATCAAAATCTTTACAATCTACTATAGATGATTTAAACAAACAAATTGACTTTTTAAAAGCCAATAACAATGTAGTGTTGAATCAATTAAAAGACATGTCAGTGGTAACTGGCTCTCAAGCAGAAAGTATCAAAAAGTCTTTAGAAAACATTGGTGCTAAGGATATGTACATCCAAGATTTACAAGGTTCTATGGCACGCAAGGATTCTTTAAACATGGCCTTGGTCATGAACTTAAAAGGTGCCATTGGTGACTTAAACGACAAAGACATCAATATTAAAGTAGAAAAAGGAGTGGTATATGTGGATATCTCTGATAAATTATTATTCAAGAGCGGAAGCTTTACTGTAACAGATAAAGCAAATGTGGTATTGGGTAAAGTAGCCAAGGTATTAGCAGCACAACCAAGCATTGAATTTTTAGTTGAAGGTCATACCGATTCTAAACAATTATTGGGATCTGGTAACTTAATGGAAGATAACTGGGACTTATCTGTAAAGCGTGCTACTACCATTGTACGTATTTTACAAGAAAAATACGGTATCGATCCAAAACGTATGACTGCAGCTGGTCGTAGCGAATACATGCCAGTAGCAGCTAATGATACTCCCGAAAACAGAGCGGCTAACCGCAGAACTAGAATTGTAATCTTGCCTCAATTAGATCAATTCTTTAAATTATTAGAAAGAAAATAAGCACTTAAATAAAATCTCAAAAAAGATTTTTAAAAAATTTGTTTTGTCATTTTATTCAAAAACCCTGTCTCAAAAAGACGGGGTTTTTTTATGCAACTTTGTTTTCCCCAAGGCATAAAAATGTAACTAGTCAACGTATCTTCGTTGCATGCAAGCATATTTGAATGGATTAAATGATCGTCAACAGGAAGCCGTATTACACATCAACGGACCCTTAATGATTATTGCCGGGGCGGGAAGTGGAAAAACAAAAGTATTGACCAGTCGCATTGCGCACCTAATGCATAGTGGCGTAGATTCCTTTAATATTTTAGCGCTCACTTTTACAAATAAGGCAGCTAAGGAAATGAAAGAGCGTGTTGAAAAAATATTAGGTAATAGTGAGGCGCGCAATTTATACATTGGCACTTTTCATAGCGTATTTGCAAGACTATTAAGAGCGGAAGCTTCTAAATTAGGCTACCCACAAAGCTTTACCATTTATGATACGGATGATTCAAGATCTGTGCTTAAGGCGGTTATTAATGATATGGGTTTAGACGATAAACATTATAAACCCAATATTGTACACAACAGAATCTCTTCTGCCAAAAACGCTTTAATGGGTCCGGTGGAATATGCAATGAATACTTTTATTCAACAAGAAGATGCAAGATCTAAACGTCCTGCAATTGGAGAAATTTACGCTGCATATGCTGCAAGATGTTTTAAAAACGGCGCAATGGATTTTGATGACTTGCTCTTCAAAATGCATGAGCTACTTCGTGACTACCCAGAAGTATTACATAAGTACCAACACAAGTTTAAGTACTTATTAATTGATGAGTATCAGGATACCAACCCCGTGCAATATCAAATTGCAAAACTACTTGCTGCAGTACATGAAAATATTTGTGTAGTGGGTGATGACGCACAAAGTATTTATAGTTTTCGTGGTGCTACCATCGAAAATATTTTACAGTTTCAAAAAGATTATGATGATGTGAAGTTGGTGAAA
>JAFMJX010000061.1 GCA_017853235.1 Chitinophagaceae bacterium
GCTAATTTAAAGAGTAAATTAGCTAAGCATACTGCTGTTAAAGCGGTTGCAGTTAAGAAAAAATAATTTTACCCGCTTCGCGGATTCAAACTTATACACTTCAAAATCCCACCTCTATGGTGGGATTTTTTTTTGCGTATCTTCGTCGCATGACTGAAAAAATTCTGATTCTTGACTTTGGTAGTCAATATACCCAACTCATAGCTAGGGCTGTAAGAGAAGCCAATGTGTATTGTGAAATCACACCCTTTCATCATGCCATCCAGTATGATCCTACCCTTAAAGGAATCATTTTAAGTGGCTCTCCTGCCAGTGTCAACGAGGACAAAGCTCCTAATGTAGATATTCAAGCCATGCTTGATAAACTTCCCGTTTTGACAGTATGTTATGGCGCTCAATTGAGTGCTAAAAACTTTGGTGGAAAAGTAGAAAAATCAAATAAACGTGAATACGGACGTGCCCAATTAAACTTAGTCAAAGAGGACGTCTTATTTAAGGATATCCCTAATAATAGCCAGGTTTGGATGAGCCATAGCGATTCTATCACCCAATTGCCCGAAAATTTTGAGCTTTTAGCCAATACTGAGAGCATTCCAGTAGCTGCATTTAGAAAAAAACAGGACGAAGGAAACAGTTTGCATGGCTTACAGTTCCACCCAGAGGTATATCATTCTACAGAGGGAAAGAAAATGATCCAAAACTTTTTAGTGGCAATTTGTGGCTGTCATCAAAACTGGACACCTGCCTCTTTTGTACAAGAAACCGTAAATAAATTGAAAGCTCAAATTGGGGACGGACATGTGATCATGGCGCTTAGTGGAGGGGTGGACAGTACGGTAGCTGCAACGCTCATTCACAAAGCTATTGGGGATCGCTTACATGGTATTTTCGTGGATAACGGGGTTTTAAGAAAGGACGAATTTCAACAGGTATTGCATACCTATCATGCGATTGGTTTGAATGTCAAAGGTATAGATGCGAAACAAATGTTCTATGACGCCTTAGCAGGTAAGTCAGAACCCGAACAAAAGAGAAAAATTATTGGAAAACTATTTATAGATGTATTTCAAATAGAGGCTTCTAAAATGTTGGAAGCTAAGTTTTTAGGTCAAGGAACTATTTATCCAGACGTAATTGAAAGTGTGAGTGTACATGGCCCCTCTCAAACCATTAAATCGCACCATAATGTGGGTGGATTGCCCGACACTTTGCGCCTAGAATTAGTAGAACCACTCCGTAATTTATTTAAAGACGAAGTAAGAAAAGTGGGACTTGAATTAGGCATTCCCAAGGATATGATTAGTAGACACCCCTTCCCTGGACCTGGGTTAGCCATTCGTATTTTAGGGGAAATCACCCCTGAAAAAGTTGACTTATTACAAAGAGCTGATGCGATATATATGAATGGATTGAAAGAATTTGGCCTGTACGATAAAGTATGGCAAGCTGGAACCATTTTATTACCAGTTAAAAGTGTGGGGGTCATGGGTGACGAACGTACGTATGAGTTCACCGTAGCTCTAAGAGCGGTTACTTCAGTGGATGGAATGACTGCCGACTGGGCGCATTTACCCTATGAATTCTTGGCTCATATGAGCAATTCCATTATCAACGAGGTAAGAGGCATTAATCGAGTAGTATACGACATTAGCAGTAAGCCGCCAGCAACCATTGAATGGGAATAAACAAGTTAGTTTATAATTCAAGTTTGTTTTCAATTACATACCTCTCCAATTAGAGTCAAATCTTACTTGAAATAAATTCAAACAAAGTTGAATTATATTTTATATTTAATTCAATTTTAATTTGAAATAATAAAGCTTAAATAATTGTAATACAATAAGTTAATTAAAAAATTCATAACAACTATAAAGACTAGTTTAATTTACGCTTTAAGCTAGTAATTTGATCCTGTAAACTGTTCACAACCCCAGCTAATTGATCCACATTCCACATAGGTTGAGAGCCAGCCTTATTAATAATATATACCGCCTTCCACAACTCCACAACATCTTGTGTATTTACTTGATATGGCTCATATAAAGGATTGTCACTCAATAAAGTAAGCTTTTCCTTAGAGTCATCATTGGTGATTACTCTTTTATAAACCACACCATCCGAATTAGACACCACGATATAGGTATTACTGTTTTTTACCTCCTTCAAATTATCTACTTTTTCACCCACAATCACACTCCCACTGGGCGTAGGTAACATACTATCCCCAATGATTTCAAATGCACGATAATCCCCAGGAGCCAACATAGGCAATGTGAATGTATTGAGTTCATCTAAGAACTCAGGATCCGCATAGCCTGCTAAATAACCCGCTGCAGCTTTTACAGGCACAAACGAGACAATAGACATTGAAGCACTTGACTTGTCGGATTTAAGGGAACGACGACGCTCTAAATAAGAAGAATTAGTAGAAAAAGAGCCTCCGAAACCTTCTTCACCTTCGGCTGCTAATGAAGCCAAATCCTTGAATAAAAAGTCCTCTAAACTAATATTAAAAAGAGCGCAAATTGCCTCCTGTACTTCTAACCTTGGTTCGGCACGTTCCTCCTCATAAGCACCCACTAAGGAACGCTTAATTTGAAGTTGATTTGCCATTTCTTCCTGTGTCCATTCGCGCTGCTTTCTAATATACTTTAAATTTTTTCCTGCGTATGACATAACTAATAAATTTAGTGCAATATACTAATAATTTTAGTATTTCCAAATATTTTTAGCATTTTCTTAATTTTTTTTTAGCACCCATTATCTAGTTAACTTGCATTATGGCTAAAGTAAAAAAGGACCTTCCAGTCATTTTAATCACGAATGACGACAGTATTACAGCACCCGGTATTCGCGCTTTAACCGAAGCTGCCCTCCCTTTTGGTAAAGTAGTTGTTGTTGCTCCTGATAAACCCCAAAGTGGTATGGGTCATGCCATAACCATTGGGCATCATTTAAGACTCCAAAAAGTGGATTTTATGGACGGAGTGGAAGCTTATACCTGCAGCGGAACCCCTGTGGACTGCGTAAAATTGGCTGTTGATAAAGTGCTGCACCGAAAACCCACCATATGCTTAAGCGGCATCAATCATGGGGCGAATCATTCTATTAATGTAATTTATTCTGGGACCATGTCGGCAGCACTAGAAGCTTCCATAGAAAGCATCCCAAGTATTGGATTTAGCTTATTGGATTTAAGTGTAGATGCCGATTTTACAGCTGCAAAACATTTTGCTGCCATCATCATTGCAAAATTATTAGCGGACCAAAAACTCGATAAACATTTGTGCTTGAACGTAAATATTCCAAAACTACCAATAGCACTTATTAAAGGCATTAAAATTTGTAAACAATCATACGCTAAATACGAGGAAAAATTTGTGGAGCGAACCGATCCCCATGGTAAAAAATATTATTGGCTGACTGGTGAGTTTGTCAATTTTGATAAATCAAAAGATACGGATGTGTGGGCTTTAAAAAACAATTATGTAAGCGTAGTTCCTGTTCAATTTGATTTAACGAATCATATTATTAAAGAAAAATTAAGCAAGAAGTGGAAATGGTAAAAGACAATTATATACTTGGTGTGGTCGTAGGACTCGCCCTCCCCTTCGTTGGCTTTTACGGATTTTACGAATGGAAATTTAGTGTCTTTTCCTTTAGTGAATTTGGAGATATGCTGGTACAACAAAAATCGGTATTGTCAGCGATGATTAGTGTTTCCCTTTTATTAAATGCAGGGGCATTGACTTATTTTTTTCAAAAAGAAAAAGACAAAACTGCAAAAGGAATTTTTTTTACCACTTGTATTTATGCAATTACGGCAATTGCTTGTAAATGGTTTTTATAAATGCGTTACTACATTATAGCTGGCGAGGCCAGCGGCGACTTACACGGATCTAATCTCATCAAAGCTATTAAAGCTAAAGATGCGGCTGCTCAAATTCAATGTTGGGGTGGCGATTTAATGCAAGCTGCAGGAGGAAAGCTAGTGAAGCATTATAGAGATTTAGCATTCATGGGATTGGTAGAAGTATTGATGAATTTAAAAACAATTCTATCTAACATCTCATTTTGCAAAAAAGATATTTCACAATTTCAACCTGACGTTTTAATTCTCATTGATTACCCTGGGTTTAACTTACGCATTGCTACATGGGCAAAACAAAATGGATTCAAAGTGATTTATTTTATTGCACCACAGGTATGGGCTTGGAAAGAAAACAGAGTTCCTAGTATGCGTTCAAGCATTGATCGTCTGTTATGTATTCTACCATTTGAAAAAAAATATTTTAAAGATAGATGGAACTGGGAAGTAGATTATATAGGACATCCATTAATGCAAGTACTAGAAAGTCAAACTCAATTACCTCACCCTATTCCTTCGATACAAGACAAAAAGCTCATCGCATTATTGCCAGGTAGTAGAAAACAAGAAATCGAAAAAAAATTACCCATCATGCTATCGGTGGTAAGTCATTTCCCTAACGATCATTTTGCGGTGGCTCAAGCGCCTGGATTGGAAGATGATTGGTTTGCTTCATTTATTCCAGCTCACGATCGTATACATATTGTAAAAGACAACACTTATGCTTTGTTGAATCACAGTAAAGCAGCATTAGTGACCAGTGGTACTGCTACCCTTGAAACTGCCTTATTAAATGTGCCAGAAATTGTTTGTTATAAAGGAAACCCCATCACACTGAGATTGGCTAAATGGTTGGTGAAAATTAAGTTCATTGCTTTAGTGAATTTAATCATGGATAAAGAAGTGGTGAAAGAGTTAATACAAGAAGCATTGACCACAAAAAACTTAGTACAACAATTACACCTTTTATTAGAAGACCCTGCTACCCTTTTGCGCATACAGAAAGACTACACAATATTGAAAGAAAAATTAACTACAGGAACAAGTGCTGTTGAAGTAGCCGCTAATATTATAGCAGAGACTATTGGATGTTAGAACTTATTTAAGGAACAACCATCTAAAAAGCATCACTAAGAGTCCCACTATAAAAACCAATAATGAAATTCGATTCATGCCATGCATGTATTTCATCCATTGTGTTCTTTCTTGCTTAGGATCTCTTTTTTTAAGAAACAAATATTCTGCAATTTGATTTCGGATACCCATACATTTTATTTGAATAAAATTACTGATTTTTTAACCAAGCACTTAAATGAAAAGTAATTTGCTTTGTTTCGATAATGAATCCATCATGGCCGTATAAGGAATCGATGGCCACTAAAGTGGCATTTGGCATATGCGCTTCCATAAATCTTTGTTCATCTAATGGGCATAATATATCGCTGTTAATACCCATAATAAAAGTAGGTATTTGAATTGTATTTAAAGTTGCAATTAAGTCTCCGCCTCTTTTTCGTGCTAAATGATGGCTGTCCATTGACTTCGTTAATAACCAATAGCTGTAAGCATTAAAGCGACTCACTAATTTATCCCCTTGATATTGAATATAAGACGAGGCTTTAAAGCCGTCAATTTTTTCAGGATCCTCATCGGTTTGTTTTTCTTGGAAGATGGCATAATTTCGATAAGTCAACATGCCAATAGCCCTTGCCGCTTTTAATCCTTTTGCTCCCGCATTTTTAGTAGCTTCTTTCCATGTAGCATCTGCTTCAATGGCTAAACGTTGTGCAGTATGTACTGCAACACCCCAAGCGCTTTCTGAGGGCGAAGTAGCAATTAAAAACATTTTTTGAATTACGGTAGGTTCCATCACTGCCCATTCTAAAGCTTGATATCCTCCCATACTTCCACCCAATAATAAATCAATAGATTCAATTTGCAAATGTTGTCTCAATAAAATATGAGCTTTCACCATATCTCGAATGGTAATGGTAGGAAACTGATCAAAGCTGATTTCGGATCCAATATCTTCAATTGACAATGGACCGGTAGAACCATAACATGAACCTATTATATTAGCACAAACAATAAAATAATCATTAGGATTGATAAAACATCCTTCCCCCACTAAACCCTTCCACCAAATAGCTGCTTGCATATTGGCAGTCAATGCATGACACACCCAAGCCACCTTCCTACCAGCTTGATAATCACCATATACTTCATAGGCAATTTTTATTTTGGGTAATGCAATTCCGCATTCTAACTCAAAAGCATGATTGTATTCAAATATTTGTACCGCCATTTTTTATCTTTCTAATGCAAAGTAACTATCTATTTGAATTACATTTGCATATTCGTAGGAATTTATATTTCAATAACTAACACTTATTCATATGGCGAAAATGTTAATTAACCGCATCAACGATGGTTTTGCTTTTCAAGCAATAGACGAAGCTGGCAATTCGATGCGTATGGATATTCCAGTGGATCAAGGTGGTCATGGAACAGGACTTCGACCCATGCAAACTTTATTAAGTGCATTAGGCGCATGTAGCGGTGTGGATATAGTCATGATTTTAAACAAACAAAAAGAAACAATTGAAGATTTTCAAATGGAAATTGACGGTGAACGTGAAGCCAATAAAGAACCAGCCTTATGGAAACAAATTCATGTTATTTTTAAATTAAAAGGAACCATGTCGCAAGAAAAAGCTGAAAAAGCATGTGCTTTATCCATGGACAAATATTGTTCCGTTGCAGCAACCCTTCGTGCAGCTGGTGCAAGCATTACTTGGAAGGTGGAAATTTTATAGGACTATTATTATTTCTTAGTTACTTCAACCAACTTTTTTTACTATTAGACGCATATATATATGAAGCATTCTCAATCAAAACTCATTCGAACAAGAGTGAATCCAACTTCGGAACAGGAACATTCTTCTCCTTTATTTTTAACAAGCAGTTTTACTTTTGATAATGCGGAAGACATGCGTGCTGCATTTGCAGACGAATCCGATGCAAATATTTACAGTCGTTTTTCCAATCCCAATGTGCAAGAATTTGTAGATCGTTTATGTGTTTTAGAAAATGCAGAAACTGGTTTTGCAACCGCAAGTGGCATGAGTGCTGTATTTGGTTCTTTTATGGCTTTATTAAAAAAAGGGGATCATTTATTATCCTGTAATTCTATTTTTGGAAGCACACATACTGTTATTTCAAAATACTTACCAAAATATGGAATTGATTTTAGTTATGTGAGCGCACAAGCAACTGCCGCTCAGTGGGAAGCCGCTATCACACCAAATACTAAAATGATTTACTTAGAAACTCCAACCAATCCTGGCTTGGAAATTGTAGACATTAAAATGGTGAGTGAAATTGCAAGAAAACATAATATTATTTTAAACGTTGATAATTGCTTTGCCACTCCAATTAGCCAAACCCCAATTGATTTAGGTGCCGATATTGTGGTACATTCTGCAACCAAATGGATAGATGGTCAAGGACGTGTTTTAGGAGGTGCAATTGTGGGGAAAAAAGAATTGATTCATGAAATTTATTTGTTTTGCAGAAGTACAGGGCCATCATTATCTCCATTCAATGCATGGATTTTAAGTAAAAGTTTAGAGACTCTAGAAGTAAGAATGGATCGTCATGCAAGTAATGCTTTATACATTGCCGAAAAATTACAAGGGCATGCTAAAACGAATTTTGTAAAATATCCTTTACTTCCCTCGCATCCCAGTTTTGCGATTGCACAAAAACAAATGAAAAATGGTGGAGGTATTGTTTGTTTTGAATTAAAAGGAGGTATTGATGCGGGTAGAAGTTTCTTAAATCATTTAAAAATGCTCTCCTTAACTGCAAATTTGGGAGATACCCGAAGCATTGCATCGCACCCTGCAAGTACTACCCATGCCAAACTTTCAGAAGCCGAAAGACAAGCTGTTAGTATCACTCCAGGCTTGATTCGTATTTCAGTGGGACTAGAACATAGAGAAGATATATTAGCCGATATTTTACAAGCCTTAGAAGCGTGTTAAAACATTTTCACCTATTAAACGCCTAAAGTAGTTTTATTTTAGGCGTTTTTTTATTCGCACCAACGTATATTCGATCCCCATTTTCAACTTTTAGTTGAACCCATTTTACCAATTTATTAGTATATTTATTTCGCTTAAAATTTGCCTATGAAAACAAAAATTGGGGTACTACTTTCTAGTATGATGTTTCTACAATATTATATCTGGGGAGCTTGGTATGTAACCATGGGAACCTATATGGGAACGGTATTAAAATCTTCAGGAATGGATATTGGTGCAGCCTATAGTGCAGGTGCTATTGCTACAATTATAAGTCCTTTTTTTGTTGGTATGATAGCTGATCGCTTTTTTGCTGCACAAAAAATAATGGGAGTATTGCATTTATTAGGTGCTGCTCTTTTATATTATGCCACTCAAGTAAATAATGAAAGTTTTTATTGGGTCATTTTAGTTTATTCATTACTCTACATGCCCACCATTGCATTAAGTAATAGTGTTGCGTTTGCACAAATGACCGATCCTGGAAAACAATTTCCTTGGATTCGAGTTTTTGGAACCTTAGGTTGGATTGCAGCAGGCTTAATAATTAGTCAATTAGGAATTGAAAAAACAGCAGGTACCTTTCAAGTAGCAGCTTTCGTTTCGGTGCTTCTTGCTGTGTTAAGTTTTATGCTACCTAACACACCTCCTAAAGGCCAAGATGAAACTTCCAATGCAGCATCTATCCTAGGAACTGATGCTTTTGTATTATTTAAAACTAGGTCATTTAGTATTTTCTTTATTTCTGCAATATTAATTTGCATTCCATTATCTTTTTATTACGGTTTTGCAAATCCTTTTTTAAACGAAATTGGTTTGGCCAATGCTGCTGGTAAAATGACTTTAGGACAAATGTCAGAAGCCTTATTTATTTTAGCAATCCCATTTATGTTTAACAGAGTGGGTGTAAAAAACATGCTCATTTTAGGAATTAGTGCTTGGCTGCTTCGTTATGTATTTTTTGCATATGGTTCCATTGATAGTAGTTGGATGCTGTATGCTGGAATTATTTTGCATGGTATTTGTTATGACTTCTTTTTTGTCACTGGATATATGTACACTGAAAAAAAAGCAGGAGAAAAAATCAAGAACGCTGCGCAAGGCTTATTCACTTTTGCTACTTATGGTGTTGGAATGTTTATAGGTACCAAATACAGCGGATTTGTGGTGGATCAACATAAAGCGATCAATGATGCA
>JAFMJX010000062.1 GCA_017853235.1 Chitinophagaceae bacterium
GTGTGGTGATGTTATCTTCTTTATTTGTTGAGACAGGACCTTTTAGTGGTGGTTGGACTGCATATCCTCCATTATCTGCTTTGCATGATGCATCTCCTGGTTCTAAAACAGGGATGGATTTATGGATCATTGCGATGGCCTTATTCGTAGTATCTTCATTATTAGGTGGCTTGAACTACATTGCTACTATTTTAAACATGCGTACGAAAGGGATGAGCATGACTCGTTTGCCTTTAACTATTTGGGCTTTGTTTTTTACTGCGGTATTAGGAGTATTATCTTTCCCAGTGTTATTATCGGGTATGATTTTATTAATTTTTGATAGAAACTTTGGAACTAGTTTTTATCTGTCTGATATTTTTGTGAATGGAGTAGGTGCATTATCTAACGAAGGTGGTAGCGCTATTTTATTCCAACACTTGTTCTGGTTCTTAGGTCACCCCGAAGTGTACATCATTTTATTACCTGCTATGGGTATGGTATCTGAAATCATGTCGGTGAATTCTCGCAAACCTATTTTTGGTTACATGGCAATGTTAGGTTCCTTATTTGCTATTGCGGTTTTGGCCTTCTTGGTTTGGGCGCACCATATGTTTGTAACAGGATTAAATCCTTTCTTAGGTTCGGTGTTCGTTCTTTTAACTTTATTAATTGCGGTGCCTTCTGCGATTAAAGTATTTAACTGGTTAACTACTTTATGGCGCGGTAATATTCGTTTCACTCCTGGTATGTTGTTTGCAATTGGTTTTGTGAGCTTATTTATTTCAGGTGGTTTAACAGGTATTTGGTTAGGTAACGCTGCTTTAGATATTCACTTACACGATACTTATTTTGTGATTGCGCATTTCCATATTGTAATGGGTGTGGCTTCTATGTTTGGTATGTTTGCTGGTGTATATCATTGGTTCCCTAAAATGTATGGTCGTTATTTAAATAACTCTTTAGGATACATCCACTTTTGGGTAACAATTGCTGGTGCTTACATGATTTTTTGGCCTATGCACTATGAAGGTTTAGCGGGTATGCCTCGTCGTTATTTTGATTACAGCATTTGGGAAAGCTTCAAACAATTTGCAGATCTAAATCGTTTTATTAGTACTGTAGCGATGATTGTTTTTGCTACTCAAATTTTATTCTTAATTAACTTTTTCTATTCCATATTCAAAGGTCGTAAAGTAACGGTTCAAAATCCTTGGGAATCTAATACATTAGAGTGGACTGCTCCAATTAATCCTGGTCACGGTAACTGGCCTGGTGAAATTCCTGAAGTATATCGTTGGCCTTATGATTACGGTAAAGACGGTCATGATTTCATTCCTCAAACCACTCCAGTGGGCGCGGATGAAACTGATACGCACTAAAATTATTCAGTTATTACAATGCCCTGATTTCAGGGCATTGTAATTTTTGTTAGGGGAGTATAAACGGATTTTATTTTTTTATTTGTTCATCCTTCGGTTTTAAATTTTTTAATTCTTGAAACAAACGCTTTCTAATTACGCTCAACTCATGAAGTTCACACTCAGTTTCACTGTTGTGTTTACTTGTGTGATTTGTTATATGTTAGCGCCTACCGTGAAGGATTACGATTGGTTCATGATTGTAGGACTCACTTTTGCTGGCTTATGCATCACAGGTAGTGCGAATGCCATTAATCAAGCTGTTGAAAAAGACACCGATGCTCAAATGAAACGTACTGCTACTCGCCCTGTGGCTTCTGGTAGAATGTCCGTGCAAACGGCTTATACTTTTGCAATCATTACTGGCATTTTAGGGGTGGCGATGATGTGGTATTATTTTAATATTTCTTCAGCCTTACTTTCTGCCTTTAGTTTGTTTTTATATGCATTCATTTATACGCCCCTAAAAAAAATAAATTCTATCGCAGTTTTAGTAGGTGCTTTTCCTGGCGCACTTCCTTGCTTAATTGGATGGGTTGCTGGCAATGATGATTTTTCTTTTGCTGGTTGGTCCCTTTTTTTAATTCAGTTTTTATGGCAGTTCCCTCATTTTTGGGCGATTGCTTGGGTGTCTCATTCAGATTATTCTAAAGTAGGTTTTAAATTATTGCCTGCCAACGAAGGTCCTACACGATTCACCGCTTTACAATCCATCATGTATGCAGTGCTTATGATTCCTATTGGTTTTTTACCTCACTATTTACATTTAACAGGTGTAGTGAGTATGTGGATTGTGTTGGTCGCAAATATTTTTATGGTGGTACAATGCGTGAGATTATATCAAAACATGGGGGTGCCTGCGGCTCGTCGCGTCATGTTTAGCAGTTATATTTATTTACCTATCGTGTACTTAGCATTGTTGGCAGATAAATTATAAAAAATAAAATAATAAATATGGATACTGTTGCTTCTTCTGAAAAAAAGAAATTACATCCTTATCAAATTTTACTTTGGGTAGGGATTGGTAGTATCATTATGATGTTTGCTGGTTTAACCAGTGCTTACATTGTTAAAAAAAGTCAAGCCAATTGGTTGGAATTTGAATTGCCTACTATTTTTTGGTGGTCCACTGGGGTCATTTTATTGAGCAGTTTTACCATCCAAATGGCGGTTAAAAAAATCAAATTAGGGGAGATGGGGCCATATCGTGGCTTCACCGCATTGTCTGCTATCCTTGGTTTGGTTTTTGTGATACTTCAAATTCAAGGGTACCAACAATTGGAAGCCAATCATATTGCGCTTACAGGTCCTCGTAGTAATTCAGCAGGTTCTTTTTTACTGGTCATTACTGGGATTCACTTATTGCATATGTTGGCTGGGGTAATCGCCTTAGTGGGGGTTTATATCAAGGCTAATTTTAGCAAATCTACCCCTGTAAATGCCCTTCCGGTGGAATTAGTAGCTACCTTTTGGCATTTTGTAGATATCCTTTGGATTTACCTGTTTGTGTTCCTCATGTGGGTGAGTTAAATCACCTGTTTTGTGGAATCAAAATATAAAAAAAACCGGCTTTTTTGATACGAATATCCTTGATAGCCAATATTTTTGCACTGAAATAGAAATTGAACATGTCAACAACAACAACCGCTTCTTCAAATGAAGCAAAATTGTGGGGAGGAGGGAAAAGTCCTTTCAACGTAGAATACGGAAAAGTAATGATGTGGTACTTTTTGATGAGTGACGCCTTTACTTTTGGAGCTTTCTTAATTTCCTATGGAACTGTCCGTTTTTCAACCAACGGATGGCCTGACCCTAACGCCGTGTTCCGTAGTTTTCCTTTCGCACCCGAAGGAGTTCATGCTCCCTTGGTGTTCGTGAGTATCATGACCTTTATTTTGATCATCAGTTCTGTTACCATGGTTTTAGCCGTTCATGCGGGTCATAACATGGATAAAAAAGGAGTGGTGCGCAATATGATTTTAACCATCATTGGTGGTATCGCTTTCTTAAGCTGTCAAGCTTGGGAGTGGAATCACTTATTTCATGAAGGTGCTTGGTGGGGTGCGAATCCATTTTTAAATGCAGATGGTACCGCTTCTACTACTAACTTCACCAACTTCTTTTTCACTATTACTGGTTTTCATGGTTTCCACGTATTTAGTGGGGTAGTCATCAACATCATTATGTTGATCATGACTTTAACCAATCAGTTTGAAAAAAGAGGTCATTACAACATGATTGAAAAAGCAGGTTTATACTGGCACTTTGTAGATTTAGTATGGGTATTCGTATTCACCATTTTCTACTTATTGTAATTATTACCAAACATTACTTCATTAACTAAGTTATTTATATGTCACAATCACACAATGCACACGCTGATCATGGTACTAATGATGGAAGTGCTATTGCCGAAATAAAAAAAGTTACGATCATCCTTTCTGTATTCACCATCATTGAATTGATGTTGGGTTTTTGGATGATTGGTATGCCTGCTGGCGCATTACGTTTAGCGATTAAAGGAATCATTGTTATATTAATGATGGCGAAAGCATTTTATATAGTTGCTTATTTCATGCACTTAAAACATGAAGTGAAAAACTTAATCATGACAATTGTAGTGCCTTTGTTATTATTTGTTTGGTTCATCACTGCATTTTTGTGGGATGGTAGTTCCTTCAGAAACTTACGCAACACATATGACCCTCATTTTAAAGAGCAATCTACTATTAAGGTAGCTCCAAAGGAAGAAGGGCATAGCGAGGAGCATGCTTCAGGCGAAAAGCATGAAGCTCCTGCTGAAAAACATTAATTATGAAAAAGCGTTATGAGCATTCGCTGAAACGAGAAGATCAAGTGAAGGCAGGTGCTTATGATGGTAGATATCAAGTTAAAGTGGTACCCAACAAAAAAAAGAAATTATCAAGAGAAGGCGCTCGAGGGCCCTTTTCTAAAAATACTAAACCATCCTCAGAAGGGATGGTTTTTTAAATACCTATCATGTCAAAAAAATCTATTTACGGATTAATCATTGCTTTATTTATTCCTGTGGGTTGTTACCTATGGTTAAAATCTGCAAGTGATCATGCTGTCATTATGCCTCGTCATTATTTGATGGATACCGTTTTGGAATCGGTAGTGGATGGCAAACAAAAGTCGGACACCATTTGGCATACTACTAAGGATATTCGTTTAGTGAATCAATTAGGTGATTCGGTGAACCTTTACGACCAACAAGGAAAAATTATTATTCTAGATTTGTTTTTTACCAGTTGCGGCAGCATTTGTCCCAAGCTCACGCGCAATATGAGCAGGATGCAACAATCTTTTTCAAGAGGTGGGGACATTCGTAAAAAAATAGATACGTCTATTGTTCAGTTCATGTCTATTTCGGTGGATCCCAATCGTGACAGCGTTCCAGTGCTACGTGAGTATGCCAATAAAATGAATGTTGTATCGGATAATTGGTGGTTGCTTACAGGAAGTCGCGATAGTATTTACAAATTTGCATTTGAAGAATTAAAAGTAGATAAATTTAGTGAAGAACCTGTGAGCCCAGACTTCGTGCACACCAGCCGTTATATTTTAATAGATAAAAAAATGCAGGTTCGTGGGTATTATGATGGCCTGGATTCCACTTCTTATTTACAAATGGCCAAAGATGTAGGGTATTTGATGTTAGAAAAAGATAAGACACAAAAAAGTCAAGTGTTTCAAGATATTATTGATTTAAGTTGGTTGTGGTTGGTGATTGCGGTGATGGTGACTGGATTTGTATATTATTTTAATGCAAAATTTAATAAAAAAAATAAAAACTAAAATATGTTGACACCTGTGATTCAAAAAAATGATAATAAAGCCAATTGGTTGATTGGTATTTTTTCGGTGATTGTTTTTGTGGCAGTGACTTTTTTAAGCAAGTTCACTTTAAAAGTGGAACTTCCTTTTGACAAACATATTTTTGCTTTGATCAATGCTTTGCTCAATACCACTGTGGCTGTTATTTTAGTAGTGGCTTTAGTTGCGGTGAAACAAAAAAAATATCAATTACATAAAAACTTAATGATGACAGCGTTGGTGTTGTCCTTATTGTTTTTAGTCACTTATATTGCGCATCATTTATTAGCTGGTGAAGCACGTTTTGGGGATACTAATTTTGATGGGGTGGTTTCCGATGAGGAATTAGCGGTGGCGGGCAACGCGCGCGCTTTTTATTTACTTTTATTAACTACGCATATTATTTTAGCTGCAGTTATTTTACCTTTTATATTATTCACAACATATCGCGCGCTTACAGGTGAATTTATGGAGCATAAAAAATTAGCAAAACGTACTTGGCCTTTATGGTTTTATGTAGCTGTAACAGGTCCTTTGGTTTATATCATGATCAAACCTTTTTATCATTAATATCCCAACTCTACAGAAGGGTCCCAAAATAATTTTTCAAAGTCCACTACTTTTTCGTTGTGGACTTTTATTTTTTCTTTAAGCAATAATGTTTCCATGGTGGTGGGGGTCTCAAAATGGGCCTTGCCGCTTAGCATGCCGTTGCGATTTACCACGCGATGCGCGGGTACTTTTGGTTTTACGCCATGCGAAGCGTTCATGGCCCAACCTACCATTCTTGCACTTCCCCCTGTACCTAAATATTGTGCTATGGCTCCGTAACTAGTAACACGCCCTTTGGGAATAAGTCTTACGACTTCAAAAACGTTTTGAAAAAAATCATTTGTTTTTGGAGTGTACTGCATTTTTTGTTTTATTCAATTCGCGTAATAAAATAGCTCTTGTTTTAATAGGCTCTGGCACAGATTCATAATCATATGGACAATGTTTGCAAGCTTCGCCACAACAATAGCCTCTTTTTTTATGATACAGTGCAGTAAATACCCATCTTCCACGCTCATCAATATAATATTCTTCCTGCTCTTCTTTTTTATGCTCTTGGTTGTTCTCTTCTTTACGATTGCTCATATAATTCCATTCTTTTTAATTCGCCTGCATCCAATGGAATCTCTTTTACTAATTCTTTTAAAATAGCATCCTTTTCCATGGGTAAAGCTTGGTCAATATTAAATTGAATATAGTGTATTTGATTACTTTGTGCGATATCTAACCCTTCGTAATAGGTTTTGATTAAACACCTTGGGTCAATATTCTTTTGAGCATACAAATGATTGGTTTGGTAAATCAAATGAAGGCCATACAATTCAATTACCTTCAAAGTAAACAAATACAAATTAGGACTATCCGTTTTTAAATGCACGATGCCTCCTTTTTGTAAAAAGGCTTGGTACATGCGTAAAAATTTAGGATGCGTTAATCGCTTTTTAGCTTTAGAAGCCCTTAGTTGTGGGTCCGGAAAAGTAATCCAAATTTCATTTACCTCATTCTCACCAAAATAATGATTAATCTGATCTATTTGAGTGCGCACAAACGCTACATTTTTTAATCCTTCTTTATTGGCAATGGTAGCCCCCTTCCAAATACGATTCCCCTTAATGTCTATTCCTATAAAATTTTGATCGGGCATCATTCTGGCCATACCCACTGCATATTCACCTCGTCCACAGGCCAATTCCAAAGTTAATGGGCGGGATGTTGATATAGTTTGTGTACCTAGTTGTTGAGCAAAAAAGGACTGCCATTGCCCTTGCATGTTTTCGGGGTACTCCAACACATTGGTATATTCCTTGATTGCCGCAAATTTGATTAGCTTTTTTTGCCCCATGCGACAAAGATACTAAAACCATTATTCACCTCATAGTATAGGCAACGAATAAATAAAAGGATCGTCCTTTTTTAAAAAATTGTCTTAACTTTTAGTTTATTTTTTAATTTAAAAATTGAACCGATATGCGTATTGTATACTTAGCAACGGGATTATTTTTTTTAAGCCTTATTGTTTCAAGCAAACTTTCTGCACAATCTAATACTTCTAAAACATTTTTAGAAGTACCATATCATAATTGTAACAATTGTTGGAATCGTGATTCCTTAGGCAATCATCGTGCTGTTGTGGAAGTGAAAGACAATGCAAGTTGGGTGAAATTAGTGTTGCCTTGGCGTCGTCGTGATGCTGATCCGCAAAACAAACGCATCATTATTCAAGATGCTCAAACCAATGCATTAGTATCTGAAGCTATTACGATTAATGCCAACAGAGAATCTGGTGAAATACATTTTAAACCTAGCTCCGGCAAAGGCCAATACTATGTGTATTATATGCCTTATAAAAATGAAGGACGTTCTAATTATCCTAAAGGAGTTTATTTAAAACCTATTGTAAATAATATAGTGGATGCGCCTACCAATGGAACTGCACAAGTGGTTTCTTTTGAAGCGATAGATTCTTTGAATAGTTTTTATCCCATGGAAGTGATTGCTACTGCCAACGAAACCCAATCATTTATTGCAAAGGCAATAAGTGGTTTCAAAAATGCCTCCTCCAATGCAAACAATTCTTCTTCCAATAATGCAGTTTCATTTATTGTCATACCCGAAGACAGGTCTTTTCCTATTAAAATGAAACAGGATTTGCCTTTACGTTGGATGCAGGCGGACTTGTCACAATTTAAAGGCACAGCCGATAAAGGGGAGTGGTATGCTTTTCAATTAGGAATTTTTGCTTTGCAAAATACACATCAAGTCACGGTTCAATTTTCAGATTTAAAATCATCCAATGGTGCTGTGATAAAATCAAATGCCTTGACATGTATTAATACTAGTGGCATGAGCTATGATCAAAAGCCGTTTAAAAAAACGGTAGATGTAGATGCCAACAATATACAAGCTTTATGGTGCGGGGTAGATGTTCCTGTTTCAGCAACACCTGGCGTATACCATGGAAAAATGATTGTGAAAAGCAAAGAATTTATTTCACAGGAAATTTTAATCACGCTCAGGATTACTTCCAAAACCATTGCAAATAGTGGTGCAGAAACTCCTTGGAATCAAAATCGTTTAAAGTGGTTAAATTCTACATTGGCACAACAAAACGATGTCATTGCACCGTATACTCCTTTAGTAGTGAAAGGAAAAGAAATTAGCTTGTTAGGTCGTAAAGTGATTTTAAATGCGGACGGTTTGCCTGCACAAATTCAAACTTTCTTTTCTCCCGAAATGACCGAATACACTTCAACGCCTAAAAATATTTTAACGCAGCCTATGCAGTTTATGGTGAATCATGCTGCTTTGTCAACACCTACTTCAACCAATCATTTTGCTTTTACACAGCAAGACAAAGGAACTGTTCAATGGACTGCAACTACTTCCTCCAAGCAACTTGAAATGCAGGTGAATGGTTCCATTGAGTTTGATGGATTCATGGTGTATACAGTGAAAATGACCGCCTTGGATGATATTGACTTAAGCGATATCCAACTCAACATGCCACTTTCAAAATTGGCTGCTAAATACATGATGGGGTTAGGTCAAAAAGGAGGATTTCGTCCTGCGCAATTGGATTGGGCTTGGGAAGTGGCTACTAAAAATCAAGATGGCGCTTGGATTGGGGATGTGAATGCAGGCCTTCAATTTTCATTGAGAGATGAAAATTATGTGCGCCCACTTAACACTAATTTTTATTTACAAAAACCTTTATTACTTCCTACTTCATGGGGGAATAATAATAAAGGAGGTATTCATATCACCGAAAATAACAACACGGTACTTGTCAATAACTATAGTGGCGCACGTCA
>JAFMJX010000063.1 GCA_017853235.1 Chitinophagaceae bacterium
GTTTAGACCAAGATACTCTTTTAGCAGGATGTGCTCCAGGACCAATATTTTGATATTCACTATATCTGGCAGTGGATTCGTTGGCGGGATTCTTCCAATTGTTCCAACCCTCTTCAATAATATGTGGCCCAAGCCAACAATTCAAATAAGTGACACTTGCAGTAGGACTCCAAGGTCTCCCCAAAGAAACTTTATGAAGAGAAGTATCGCCCGTCAATTGACAATTTTTAAATACAAATCCAAATGGAATAATTGAATTTGTAGAAGCTGCAGTAACATGCGAATTCTTTTTACTATGAATTTTGCAATTTTCAAATAGAGCTGTTGCTGCTCCAAAAATAAAATCGGTGGTCCCTTCAATATAGCAATCCTTATAATATTGTTTTACCCCATTTCCACTTAAAAATAAAACATCTTGAAATCCAAGCATTCGACAATTAAAAAAAGAAGCACGATTTCCTTCTACTCTTAATGCAACTGCCTGACCCGCGTTAAATCCCGCTTGATTACTAAAAGTAATATGTTGCGCTTGAAAATCACTTCCATAAACAAATACGGACGCACAGGTCCATGTATTTAAAGTATCTCCGTTTGGTAATGTCACTCCTGCATGATTATCAAACTGTAAAATGGTATTATTTTCATCCTCCCCCACCATAGTGATTTGTGTTTTACTTGCATCCACAGTGACGACTTCCTTATAAACTCCTTTTTTTATGAATATCTTATACGGTCTTACGTTCCCAGAAGGAATTAAATTCAAAACCTCTTGAACACTTGTATAGGAACTACTACCATCTTTACTCACGACAAAATCATATGAACTTAAATTAATTTGTGATAGGACCACACCACTATTGAATAATAAAACTAAAAGAACTAGAAGCGCCTTGCTACGATATACTAATTTCATTATTTTAATTTTCCCTATTCTATTCATTATCTCATTCTTTTTATTAAATTAAAACCACTATTTTTTTATTTTATTTTTGAGACAACAATATGATTATTTAAATCTGTATTTAATTCTTTCAAATTTTTTAACACCAATTGCGCTATTAGTCTTGCTCCTAATTCATTAAAATGTGTATTATCATTTCTCCCTTCCGGATAATTAGGATGCTCCCCCGGCTTTAATTGCATAAATAATAAAGTGGAATTTTCTTTTCCAAATTGTTGGTACAAAGCTCTACTTTGTGAATCCAAGTCAATAAAAAGTACATTTTGATCTTTGGCTACTTCCTTAACGTAGGCAGCGTATTCACGATGCGTTTCCTGTGCTGTTCCTAAAGTGTCAAACTTTCTTCTTGAAACAGGAGTCAGTAAAACAGGAATGGCTTTTTTCATTCGTGCTTCGGTAATAAACTTCACAAGATTTGCTTTGAATTCTGCCGGTGGCGCATATCTTTCTTTCTTTTCAACTGCTTCATCATTGTGTCCAAATTGAATCAAAACAAAATCACCCTCTTTTGCACCATCAACTACTTGTTGCCATAAATTTTCACTAATAAATGTTTTAGTGCTTCTTCCATTTTTTGCTAAATTTTTTACCTGTATAGATGAATCCCAAAAATATACGAAGGGCATTCCCCAGCCAGTTTCAGGATAGGTCTTTGTTTCTTTGATCGCAATAGTGCTGTCCCCACATAACCATATAGTTTTTTTATCATCTGTGATAGCCGACACCAAAATGACCCATAAAATGGTTGAAAATAAAAATCGTTTCATATGTAAAGCCTTTTAGTTGAATTTAGCATCCACCAAGATACTATTAATGTATACTTCTAAGTTACTATACTCTTTTAATAAATTGAAATGTTGCGCATCCAATGCATTTTTTGGATCTAACCCTTGCGCCATTTCCCAAACATCTGGGATGCCATCTTGATCACTATCCACTAAAACGGTTCCCATTTTTAAAGTGGGCCAGGCTATTAAGGTTTGTTCAAAAGGAGTTCCATGAGGGAATCCTCCTTGAACATCAATAATTTTACCTCTTCTTTTAATTACATCTTCAATAATGCGTTGGTCTAATGTGTCTCTTTTAAAGGATGCGCCTACCTTGTCTAAGACTTTTAAAAATGCTTCAGCTGCATTTTCATTAGGTATAGCAATAACTTCAAAAGGTTGTGAAGTGATGGTGTTCATTTTATCTTGATTTGATGCTTCCATGTGAACACCTAATAAATTATTTTGAGTAACCTGTTTAGCTCCTTCAACAATATTACCATTCACGAAAAATTTTCCAAAAGATCTTTGTTCATTTTTAGTAGGATTCACTATACGCTCTTGCACTCTGCTATGAGTCATTGGTCCGGGTCGATAATAATTATTGACCATATTATATTTTCCGCCTTCTCCACCATACACGCTATTGTGTTGCCAATTATAAATTACATTGTTTGAGAAATCAACTAATTCATCCTCTGCTCCTAAACGAGCTCCATTAAATCGTGGATTTCGACTCACACAATGTGCAAATAAGTTGTGATGCGCTGTAGTGTGTTTTCCACCCCAAATACCTCCATATCCATGATTTTCAAAATCCTTATCGCCTGTTTCATAATGATAAGAATAATTCAATGGCTCTGCGATTAAATTCCATTGTATAGTAGTGCTGTCTCCTCCATAAATTGAAAACACTTCGTCATTGCTCCAACTCATACTACAATGATCTATGATGATATTTTTTCTTCTATTGCCTCCAAATGCATCATCCCCTCCATTTCCATTAAGCATCTCACCCCTTTGAAATTTATCACCTAATCTAAATCTTATATACCTTACTATGATATTATCACCACCTAATCCAACAGTTTGATCTGCTAAACAAATTCCTTCACCTGGAGCAGTTTGCCCAGCTATAGTGATATCACCTAAAATAGTCAACTTGGTTTGTAAATGAATTGTGCCTGAAACTTGGAATACTACAATTCGTTTTGTTTTTTTGGTAACGGCTTCCCTAAAACTTCCAGGACCGCTATCATTCAAATTATTAACGATGCATGTTTCACCACCTCTCCCTCCCGTAGTGTATTTTCCAAAACCTTCGGCACCTGGAAAAGCAACCACTTGTGCTGATAAATTTCCATGCATCAAGGTATGAGCAAAAAACAATAATAGAATTACTTTTTTTAACATAGAATAAATATACAAAACAAATAAGGCTGCGTAAGCAGCCTTATTTGTTTTTATTAATAACCAGGGTTCTGTTTCAAATTAAAGTTTGCATCAATTGCAGGTTGCGGAATTGGCAAGAGCTCTGATTTACCAGTAGTAAATCCAGTAGCAAATCGAGATAAAGCAGTTGTGTTAATTGCAGTGCTTATCCAAACTACTTTTGTAGTTCCTGCTGGAGTTGCTGTGGGAGCTGTTTTGTAAAATGAATTTGCCCATAAAGTAACGTCATCTGCAGTAGAAGGCGTTTTGAAATACATTGCAATTGGCAAATTAGCATATGCACCAACTCTATTAGACATATTTAATAAATCGGTTTTAGTAGAAGCCAATTTGCTTGCTAATAAATTCCATCTAATTAAATCATACTTGCGAATACCTTCACCGCCTAACTCTAAAGAACGTTCTTTTACAATGGCATCAAAAAATGCAGCTTTAGATAAACCTGCTGGTAAATCCACTGTGGCATCTGGTGTAGCAATCGCTTTTCCATAGCCTCTTCTTCTCACTTGATTAATAGCATTATATGCGGCTGCAGTAGGCCCATTAATTTCATTTTCTGCTTCAGCAAACATTAACAATACATCAGAGTAGCGAATGATTTGCCATTTCAAACTTAAGTATTGAACCGCATCTGTAGGTAAGATAGAAGGATTAGAAATCCAATCTCTTCTGTATTTTCCATCATTGATAGCAGTAATGGTTTGGCCTGTTTTAGTCACTCCATCTGTATTCACATTGTAAATTGCACAAGTCACATCTCTACGAGTATCTGTGGAATCAAAAGCATAAAAATAAGTAGGTAATACGTTGATACTTTTATTCCCAAAGTTGTTTACAGTAGGTCCATTGTAATAGCCTAATTTGGTATCAGCAACACCTGATCTTCCAATCGCACTGGCTTGGAACATTAATTCGCCATCTGGATCAGCCACAGTTCTCGCACAAACTTGATCCTTCCATAAAGCTTTAAAACTAGGATTTAATTTATGTTGACCTGAATTGATAATATCATTGCACTCGTCTTTAGCAATTTGATAGTATGTAGCAGCATTAGAACCTTGAACCATAGTACCCGTTTTGCGTAAAGAATAACCTGCACGATATAATGCAATTCTAGCACGTAATGCTTTTACTGCACCTTTAGTAATTCTCTCATCTTGTTGATCACCAATACTAGTTAATTCATTTCTCCAAGGAACTAAAGTAGCCGCTTCTTTTAAATCCACTAACAATTTTTCATACAAAGAATCACGATCTGTTTTTGCAGGAAAAGGATTCGCTCCTGCCTGATTAGAAGCTGAAGTAAAATGAGCAGGTAAATCACCCCAGTTACGTATACCTTCCAAGTAAAACTGAGCACGTAAGGTTAAAGCTTCCCCATATAAACGTTGTAACTTCTTTTTCTCTTGATCAGATCCAGCAGTATACATGGTCATTTTTGGAATATTATCAATACAAATATTTGCAAATTCAATGCCTGTAAAAATTTGATTGAATGGATTGGTGATTTGTGCATTTCCTGATGTAGCGGAATAACGAGCGATATCTCTACGATCGTTATCTCCAGCTCCAGTTGGGCCTTGCATTTCATCATTATCTACTGGATAATATAAACTTAAACGAATACCATATCCTGCATCACCTACTAAACGGCTATATACTGAAGCTAACGCTTTAGTGACACTAGGAACATCACTAAATACCAAGTCGGTACTTACTTCGGTGGTTGGTCTTTGGTCTAAGAATTTTGTACATCCAGTCAACAGTACTATTACTGTCACTAGGTATATTACATTTTTAGAAATTA
This sequence comes from Chitinophagaceae bacterium, assembly GCA_017853235.1. Lineage (GTDB taxonomy): Bacteria > Bacteroidota > Bacteroidia > Chitinophagales > Chitinophagaceae > Sediminibacterium. The sequence continues at coordinate 4,988 of JAFMJX010000063.1, forward strand.
ATTTGTTCATCATATTAATGTTTTTAAAACTTGTTCAATTAAAAAGTGGCATTTACTCCAAAAATGAATGTTCTACTTTTTGGATAGGCTGAATAATCTAAGCCAGGAGTTAAAGCACTACCTGCTACACTCACCTCTGGATCATATCCAGTGTATTTAGTAAATATAGCTAGGTTATTTCCTGTGAAATAAAATCTCAATTTGCTAATTTTTAATCTAGCTAATTTTTTAGTATCAATTGAATGACCAATTGTAACGTTATTAATTCTAACAAAAGAACCATCTTCTATTGCCCATGAATGAGGATAAAAAGCGCCTGAACTTTTCAGAGGCATCCAAATTTTGGCATTAGAGTTAATGAATGCTAACACATCTGGAGGAAGGCCCACTGCTTGGTTGGCACTATTCACCCATTGTGTCGTGATACCCACATCGCTCACGTTTTTCCAGCGATTTTGCATCACTGATAACAAGTTTGCATTGTTGGTATATCCGTTTGTAAATTCTATTTTGTTGGCATTGTATACTTGATTACCATATGAGAAGTTTACAAACACACTAAAGTCCCAGTTTTTATAAGAAAATTGTTGATTCAAACCACCAGTGTAAGTAGGATTTGCATTTCCAATAATTTGTCTGTCATTGTTTAAATCAACAACACCATCTCCGTTTAAGTCCTTGAATTTAATAGATCCTGGTTGCACTGTACCAATGATTCCAACGTTAGTAGGAACACCTGCTTTTAAAGTATATACACTTGTAACAGGATTGTAATCAAAGTCGCTCACTTTATAAAAACCATCAGTCACTAAACCATACATAGATCCCAAAGGTTGGCCAATTTTAATGATGTAATCAGTAGGTTGTCCCGATACTCCCCAACTTGCGCTTGGATAAAAACTTGTTTGATTAATACCCAATGCAACCACTTTATTCACGTTATGAGAGATATTGAAATTCGCATTCCAATTAAAATCTTTACCCTTCACAATCACCGCATTTAATTGTAGCTCTATACCCTTGTTATTGGTTTTACCAATATTTTGTAATTGAGTGCTATATCCAAATGTGGGTGCAATAGGCACGTTTAACAATAAATTTTTTGAAGCGTTGTCATACACATCTACTGATAAATCAAAACGTTTAGCAAAGCTAATATCAATACCTATATTTTTATTTTGCGTGGACTCCCATTGCAAGTTTGGATTTACCAAGCCTGCAGAAGAATACCCAGTAACCATTTGATTATTGATGCCATAAAAATAGGTTCCATCATTTTTAAAAGTACTTAAATATAAATAGTCATTGATTCTGTTGTTACCCACTTCACCATATCCTAAACGAACTTTCAAGTCGCTAATAAAATTAACCGACTCCATGAATTTTTCATTTTTGACTCTCCATGCAAAAGATCCAGCTGGGAAATAACCCCATTGCTTACCAGGTGCAAACTTAGAAGCTGCGTCAGCACGAACATTCGCAGAGAATAAATATTTATCCTTGTAAGCATAGTTAATTCTTCCAAAAAAGGATAAACTTGTATATCTGGTTTCTGCACGCTTAGGATAACCTGCAAAAGGAACACCAGGTGATACTGCAGGAAATGCATTAGCAGGGGTTGTTCCAGAAGGTAATAATTTATTTAAATTAAATGTATTAGTCGTACTTAAATCATAAGTTTCCTCTCCTATTAAAAAATCAAAATCATGTGCGTCTTTGTAATTTTTCAAAGAATACGTTAACACGTTTGAATTGGTTAATGTTTTACGGTTAGAGGTATCTAATCCAGTAATAGGCTTACGAGAACCTTGTAAAACCGAATATGGAGTAATAGAATCACTAAATTTCAAATCTACATAATCGTTCAAATCATATCCGAAAGTAGATTTCAAAGTAAGATTTTTAGCTACTTGATACGAAGCATAAACAGTTACATTTGAATTAGTGGTGGTTTTCTTTCTATATTCGGCATTGGCTAATGCAATTGGATTTACTAAGTTTAAACCATTTCCTACGTTTGGATCAGCCAAAGGATCTAAGGCTTCAATATCTTGATTCGTTGATAAGAAAGGACGATACTTAACCGCGTTTCTCAAACGGTTGTATGAAGAACCTTTATCATCAGATACACCCGCTCCTAATACTTCTTGTACTGAATATCTGCCTGATAGGCCAAGCTTTAACTTTTTAGTAGCTTGGTAGTCCGTTTTTGCAATAAACATATTTCTTTTATACTTTGAATTCAACACAATCGCTTGGTCATCATTCATAGTATATCCAAAATTGTAAGTAAACTTATTGGTACCACCCATTAATGAAAGATTTTGAGTGCGAGAGATGCCGGATTTTCCAAAAACTTCGTCTTGCCAATTAGTAGGTATTACATTTCTATAATTTCCTAAAGTATCCCAAGTGGTTCCAAAATTTTTTAAGAAAGTAGTACTATCCACTGAAGAACCTCTGGATCTTTCAGATTGATAAAAAACATAATCATAAGGACTTAAAACATCCAATCTTTTACTTAATTCTTTCACGCCATAAAATCCATTATAACTTACTTGCATTTTGCCTTTACGACCGCCTTTTGTGGTAATTAAAATAACACCATTACCTCCACGCGCTCCATATATAGCGGTAGCAGCAGCATCCTTTAATACATCTATTGATTGAATATCTTGAGGTGCAATGGATGACAATCCGTTTTCAACCTGTACTCCATCTACAACATATAAAGGAGAGTTATCACTAGTAATAGACATACCGCCACGAACACGAATACGAATAGCAGCATCTGGGGAGCCTTCCGCCGTAGTTGCAGTTACACCCGCTAAACGACCATTCAATGCTTCTGCTGCAGAATTCACAGGAATATCTTTTAAATCCCTTGCATTCACTGAAGCTACCGAAGCTAGTAAATCCTTACGCTTAATACTTTGATAACCAATAACAACTACCTCATCCAAATTAGCGTTATTTTTTTCTAACTTAACTAAGACAGGTTCAGATGAAGTCACTGACTTTGTAACACTTTTGTAACCAATGTAAGTAAAGCTAATTACAGTTCCAGTAGATGGAATGCTAATAGTAAACTTTCCTTCTTTGTTGGTTTGAGTTCCTTTTGAATTTCCTTTGATAATTACACTAACGCCTTCTAAAGGTGCGCCAGTTTCATCTGTAACTTGACCAGTTACATTTTTGTTTTGGGCCCAAATTCCTATTGTTAGGAAGGATACCAAAACCGTCAATACGATTTTTTTCATACGAGCAATATGTGTTTTAGCAATCTGCCCAAAAAGGGCCTTAAAAAATACTCACAAGTCTATTCATATTACACTATAATATAAGTAGTTAAAGCCTATTTATTTACGCAAACGATACCGGAAACGATAGTCAGAGGCGAACAACTAACAGCAGGTGAAAATGGCGGCATTTATAGGGTATCTCCCTGGAAGAAAGAAAACAAAATAGGAGATACCAAAAAGGGTAAAATCTTTATTTTAAAACAAATGTTTCATGTAATGCTGGGGCATGCACTTCCAAAAATCCTTTTTTTCGCAGACGTTCACAAAAATGATCTTGCACTTCCGGTTCGCCGTGCACTACAAATACTTGTTGCACTAAATTTGGAGTTTGACAGCTTATGAATTGCATGAGATCCTCATAATCGCCATGAGCACTCATGCTTTTAATGGCCCCCACTTTTGCTTTTACCTCGTATTCCTCGCTATAAATTTTAACCCATTTTGAACCATTCATTAATCGACCACCTAGTGAATGAGGTTCACAATAACCCACTAACAAAATAGTATTTTTGGGATTACTGATATTATTTTTAATATGATGCTTCACCCTACCCGCATCTGCCATGCCGGATGCTGAAATGATAACTTTAGGGTGCATGTCTTCGTTCAAAGCCTTACTTTCTTCCACGGATTTAATATAACGCAATCCTTCAAAGTCAAATGGATCATCATCCACTTCTAAAATTTTTTGAATCTTTTTATTAAAATATTT
>JAFMJX010000064.1 GCA_017853235.1 Chitinophagaceae bacterium
CACCCTCCCCCTAAAGCTTTGTAAATATGAATCATAGAATTAAGTTGTCTCTTTTTAGCTTCTATTAATTCTAACTTTGTCACTAATGCATCTTTTTGATTCATTAATACTTCTAAATAATTTGCACGAGCAGATTTGAACAAATCACTTGCAATGTAAATAGACTTATTAAGTGTTTCAGATTCTTGTGATTTAAACTGATACATTTTTTGCAAATTAGTCATATTGGAAAGCTCGTTAGATACTTCCATAAAACCATTCATAATGCTTTTTTGATAATTATACATAGCCTCTATTTGGACTGCGTTTGCAGTTTTAAATGCTGCCATGATAGCTGTGCGATTTATAATAGGTCCTGTTAAATCGCCTGCTAATGAATAGGCTAATGATTGTGGCGTTTTTAATAAGTAACTTGATTTAAATGCATTTAGACCAATACCACTATTTATACTAAGTGAAGGATAAAATTCAAGTTGAGCAGCCTTTACATCAAATTTAGCTGCTTCTAAATCCCATTCTGCTTGTTTAATATCAGGTCTGTTTTTTAATAACTGAGAAGGGATACCCGTTTTAATTTGTTTAGGGAGGGGGATATTCAACGCTGATAATTCCCTTGGAATAGGTTGCGGATAACGTCCTAATAAAAAATTAATTTTATTTTCAGTTTCTGTAATTTTTTGAAGTAAATCAAATTCAACAGCTTGTGCATTGAATAATTGTGCTTCAAATTGCTTCACAGCTAATTCGTTCACAACTGCAGCTTGTTTTTGAATTTTTACAATTTCTAACTGCTTTTGTTGTAGGGCAATATTTTGTCTGATCAAATCCAATTGATTGTCGTAAGCTATAAGCTCATAATAAGTATCTGCAACTTCGGCTACCAAATTGGTGATAACTAAATTTCGACCCTCAACGGTACTTAAGTATTTTGCCCATGCAGCTTTTTTAGTATTTTGAAGTTTACCCCAAATATCAGCCTCCCAACTAGCCTGAAATCCTACATTAAGGTTACCTAAATTTTCTGGCACTTTATTTCCAGGAGTAATGTCAGCGCTTGCATCTCCCGCTCCTTGTGAAGTATATACACCTACTTTTTCTATACCCAAGCCTACGCCAGCATTGACTTTTGGAAATAAAGAGCTGCTTTTAATTTTAAAATTATTTTTAGCAATTTCTATTTCCTGTAATGTGATCAGAGCATCTTGATTGTTTTGTAATGCAGTATCAATTAAAGAAATTAAATTTTTATCATTAAAAAATTCTTTCCAATTAATAGTTGCTGCATTGCTAGTATCTGTAGATTTTACATACTTAGTAGGCAATAATTTATTATCAGCCACTTGTGTTATTGCAGGAGCTTTACAACTTTGAATAGTATAACTTACAGTTGCTAAAATGATGATAGAGATTATTTTATAATTTTTCATTTTTTACATTTCTTCGGTTAATGGATTTTCTTCTTCCTTTTCAACAATATGATGCTTTTCGGACATGCGCGCAAAAATGAAATACAAACCAGGAATAATAAGCACTCCAAAAATAGTACCCAATAACATTCCTCCTGCTGCAGCTGCTCCAATGGTTCTATTTCCAATAGCACCTGGACCTGTGGCAACTACCAAAGGAATTAAACCTGCAATAAAAGCAAACGAAGTCATTAATATAGGCCTCAATCTCACCGAGGCACCCGCTATAGCAGCTTGCATCACAGTCATACCTGCTCTATGTTTTTGAACCGCAAATTCCACAATCAATACGGCGTTTTTACCTAACAATCCAATGAGCATGATCATAGCTACTTGCGCATAAATATTGTTTTCTAATCCTAATATTTGTAATAATAAAAAGGCCCCAAAAATTCCCGTAGGTAAGGATAATAAAATAGGGAAAGGCAAAATAAAACTTTCATATTGTGCCGCTAAAAGCAAATAGACAAACATTAAACAAATTAAGAAAATATATATTGCTTGGTTACCGCGTCCCACTTCATCTTTTGAAATTCCAGCCCAGTCAATACCAAAGCCTCTAGGTAGTTTTGTTTTTGCAACTTCTGTGATTGCTTGAATAGCGCTACCACTGCTATATCCCGGGGCTGCACCACCACTAATCTCAGATGAATTGTACATATTATGTCTGGTGATTTCTTCCAAACCATACACTTTGTCTACTGTCATAAAAGCAGAATAAGGAACCATTTCGCCACGATCATTTTTGACATATAATTTTAAAATATCTTGTGGTAATGCGCGATACTGAGGTAAAGCTTGCACCATCACTTTATATTGACGATCAAATTTAATAAAGCTACTTGCGTATTCACTGCCAATGAGCGTAGATAAATTACTCATTGCATTATCTATTGAAATTCCTTTTTGTTGTGCTTTGTCATTATCTACATGCAACATATATTGAGGAAAACTAGCATTGTAAAAAGTAAATACAGAAGTTAATTCTTTTCTTTTATTAAGCTCTTTTGTAAATTCTTTACTTACTTCTTCCATTTTTTTATAATCACCACTACCCGCTTTATCTAACAATCTTAACTCAAAACCACCTGCTGCTCCATATCCAGGTACTGCTGGGGGAGGGAAAAATTCAATTGTAGCACCTTTAATGTTTTTAGTTTTTTCTTCTAAAATTTTCATGGCTTCATCTACCGAATGTTTTCTTTGATCCCAAGACTTTAAGTTTACCAAGACGGTTCCCGAACAAGCTTCGGTTCCTTCGGTTAATATTTCAAACCCTGCAATAGTAGAAACAGATTGAACATCTTCCATTGCATTAGCTTGCTTCTGAATTTGTCCTAAAATATCATTGGTACGCTCTAAAGTAGATCCAGGAGGAGTTAAAATAATCGCATAAAATACACCTTGATCTTCATTAGGTATAAATCCAGAAGGAATATTGGAGCTTAACTTCCAAGTACCTAAACAAAATACAATTAAGGTAATTATGGTTACCATTCTTCTATTTACAATGAGCGATAATAAATTATTATATCTTCCAAGTACTTTATTAAACCAATTATTAAACCCATTTAAAATTCTATTCAACCAAGTATTTTTCTTTTTAACACCATGTGTATTTTTAAGCATGCTTGCACACAAAGCAGGTGTAAGGGTTAATGCAATGACACCCGATAAAATAATTGAAGTCGCCATTGTCACCGAAAATTGACGATAAAAAATTCCTACTGGACCTGACATAAATGCTACAGGAATAAATACCGCCGCCATCACTAATGTAATAGCAATAATAGCACCACTAATTTCAGACATGGCCAATTCGGTAGCAGCTTGAGCTTCTAAATTATGTTCTTCCATTTTAGCATGGACGGCCTCCACTACTACAATAGCATTATCCACCACAATACCAATGGCTAATACTAAAGCAAATAAGGTGATTAGATTAAGTGTGATTCCAAAAAATTGCATAAAGAAAAATGTTCCTATCAAAGAAACAGGAACGGCTATTGCAGGAATTAAAGTGGATCTCCAATCTCCTAAAAATATAAATACCACTAAACTAACTAATAAAAAAGCCTCTAATAAAGTGTGTAATACCTTTTCAATAGATGCATCTAAAAATTTAGAAACGTCATAACTAATTTCATAATCCATCCCTTTGGAAAAAGAAGAAGCTTTTATTTCTTCCATCTTTTGTTTGATATTACTTATCACTGCACTCGCATTACTACCATAAGATTGCTTAATCATAATAGAAGCTGCAGGCTTTCCATTTAATTTAGAGTATAAATCATAGTATGTACTACCAAATTCAACATCCGCTACATCTTTAATGCGTAATATTTGGCCGCTGGGGCTGGATTTTAAAACAATATTTTCATACCCTTCTTTAGTACTATATCTTCCGGGATATTTTAATACATACTCAAAACTTTGCGCTTTCTTGCCCGAGCTTTCTCCTGTTTTTCCAGGTGCAGCTTCCAAATTTTGTTCATCTAACGCTTTTAACACTTCTTCTGCTGAAACTGAATAAGCCAACATACGATCAGGTTTCAGCCAAATACGCATTGCATATTCACGATTTCCTAAAATGTCCGCAAAGCCAACACCATCCACTCTTTTTAGGTCAGCTAATAAATTGATATCTGCAAAATTGTATAAAAAGTTTACATCCATAGAAGTATCCTTGCTAAATACATTGATGTACATCAACATATTGGACTCTTCTCTTGTAATTTTTACACCTTGCTTTACAACGGCAGGTGGTAATTTATTTAAAACTGCTGCAACTCGGTTTTGAACATTGACAGAAGCAATATTAGGATCGGTTCCTAATTCAAAAATGACATTAATGGAACACACCCCATCGTTGCCAGCATCAGACGCTATATATTTCATACCTGGAACTCCATTGATGGCTCTTTCAAGTGGAATTACAACTGCCTTGATCATTAATTCACCATTCGCTCCTGGATATTCAGCCGAAATATTCACTTTAGGAGGAGAAATAGCAGGGAATTGTGTTACAGGTAACTGAACAATTGCCAAAGCTCCCAACAAAGTAATGATGATAGAAATAACAATAGATAAAACAGGTCTCTTTATAAATTTATTAAACATATTTGTTATTTTTTGCGATCCTATTGTTTATTAATTAATATTAAAGCTTGTTGAGGCGATACAAAAATGCTTTCAATTTTTTCATCTTCCTTAACCGATTGAATACCCTCTAACAATATTTTCTCAGAAGATTGAATACCAGATTCAATAATATAAATATTTGAAATTTTTTGCTTTATAACTATGGGTCTTGTTTTAACAATATTATTTTGATCTATCACATATACATACATTTTATCTTGCACTTCAAATGTTGCTTTTTGTGGAATAATCAATGCATTTTTTAAATCAAATGTTAACTGCACCTTTCCTGTTTCACCATGCTTTAATAATAATTCAGGGTTGGGAAATTTCGCTCTAAAAGCAATGGTTCCAGTGTTGTTATCAAATTCTCCTTCGATAGTTTCAATTGCACCTTTATACTTGTGAGGTTGATTATTAGCTAATAATAGTTTAGCACCCATTTTGCTTTTAGAATTAGCTTGTGTTTTAAAATCTAAATATTCTTGTTCAGTCACATTAAAATAAGCATATACCTCTTTGTTGTTAGATAAAGTAGTTAATAATGTACCCTCATCAATGAGACTACCCGCTTTAAACTTAAGCCTGTCAATAATTCCGTCAAATGGTGCTGTAATTTTTGTATAAGAAACATATAATTCAGCCATAGCCGCCTCTGCTTTTACTTCATTTAGTTTTGCTACAGAAAGCGCTAATTCATTTTTTGAAACGATACCTTTATCTGCCAATGTTTTTACGTTTTGCATTTCCAATTCGGCGGTTTTAACTTGTGCTTGCGCTTTGGCTAATTCGGCTTCATATTCACGTGGGCGAATGGTAAAAAGAAGTTGCCCTTTTTTTACAACCTGGCCTTCGTCTACATTGATGGTCTCTATAAAGCCTTTTACTTTTGCTCGTATTTCGATATTCTGCAAGGACTGAATTTGTGCAACATATTCCTTAGTAAAGGAAGTATCCATTAAAACGGGACTTGTGACGGTATATTTACCGGTTTCCGTTTTTTCTTCCTTTTTAGCAGTACAGGCAAAAAATGTGACATAAAAAACAAGACTGAGAATAAATAAATTTTTCTTCATGGGAATTTTATATTTTATAAAAATAATTTACGGGCAAAACTGGAGGAAATCAAACAGGAACAACAAAACCAAACTCAATTTAAATTTTAGGTTATCAAAACCTTGATTCAATTAGTTGGATAATAGAAGCATAGCTTCTATTAATTAGGATTTAAAGTCTAAAAACGCTAATAAATATGAAAAGCGATGAGTGTAGAAAATAATTGGATAGGCTAGACCACAAATGTTTCAATTGAACATCAAGTGCAGTATTACCTATTTTAAATGGCGAACTACTCAATATAGTTTTAGATATAGCTGCTTCTTTACGCTCAGATTCACTAAAATCATCATCCTCAGCTATAATACAATGATCATCTAATAAAGGATTATTACTTTGAGAATAAATTTCAAGAGGTGAATTATTATAATAATGTATAGAAATACTGTTGTGTAAAGATACATCCTGGGCGTTCGGATGTGTTGGAAAAAAGAGTGCCAACAAAAAACTAAAACAGTATATTATTAATTTCATAAACTTATCAAATATACGAAGAGTAGATGTTGCAAAATAAAATTTAACAAATTTATTAAACTTTTAAAGGTATTTAAATGGTAGCTTGTAGGGAATTATTGGAAAGCCATTCTGCTGGAAGATTTGAATCATGGAAATTTAAGTAATTTAGCTTCAGATATGATGATATCTAAAAAATTAAACAAAGTTTAAAATTATAAACTATGAAATTGAGGTTATTTGGATTTTTGGCCTTTTGTTTAATGGGTTCAGCTATTCAGGCTCAACAAACAAGTAAGGATTTTTTTCAAAGAGGGACTGTAAAATATCAATTGGAAGACTATAAAGCTGCTATAATTGATTTCGATCAAGGAATAGAGATTGCGCATTCCAATGAATTTCCAAAAAATAAAAAAACAAAGGACAACCCCACCTACGACAAACAACTGGCTTCTGCCTATTTAAAAAGAGGTTTATGTAAAATAAAGCTAAATGATAAAAAAGGGGGATGCATGGATATTGACAAGGCGCTTTATATGGGAGATGAAAAAGCGTATAGAGAAAAAGAGAAATATTGTAAAGAATATTAAATATTAAATTCTACTAGGCATATCATTTTTACTTGGAACCACCAATAATTAATCTTCAGCTGTACATAATTCAAATTTTAATAAACTATTTTTGAATCTATAAAATTTGTAAATTGTATTCATCAATAATTAAAAACAAAAATTGCTTTCCTTATGAAAACTACCAAAATTATTTATTGGGTAACCACTAGTATTATTTGCTTATTTGCATCTACAGCTATTTTTATGAATTCGGAAATGGCTATAAAAGGTACCGAACACCTAGGCATACCTCGTTATTTAGGATTAGAAGTTAGTATTGGACAGCTTATTGGCTTGGTATTATTAATCGTTCCAGCAGTTCCTGCTCGATTTAAAGAATGGGCTTACGTAGGATTTGGAATTATGTATTTAACAGCTATTAATGCTCATATTTCGGTAGGAGATCCTATTGGGAACACTGCAATGGCAGGTGTATTCTTTGGTTTATTATTAACTTCCTATTTCAGCTTTCATAAATTACAAGCACAAAAAGCTTAATTTTTTAATGAAGAACTTTCATAAAGGTTGTACAAAAAAGGCCCCGTCTATAAATTCGAGACGGGGCCTTTTTTATTTTAAAGCCTCTATATTGAATGGTTTGTTATTAAACGCGATTTTTATTTTGCAGGATCTGCATTCCAAATATCAACAATACATTTCCATTTACCATCAGACTGTTTCTTCCAAGTCTCACAAAATTTACCTGTTTCGTTTAACTCTTTTCCAGCTGCATCCTTATAAGCAAATTGATATACACCTGTGCTATAACCAAGATCTGCTGATTTAGAAACTTCCACTTTTGTAGCTTGAAATCTCATTTTTGCACCTGGCATTGCAAACATATTTTTAATGGAAACCGCTCTTGAAGCTTTATCTAAACATATTTTTTCTCCAGGAGGCATCATAATAGCATCATCCGTATAAAAACTTAGCCAACCATCCGCCGAATTTAAGGCTGAAAGGCTATCCCAAGCAATATCTGCTTGTTCTAGAGCTGCAATTGCTGCTAAAGAATCGCTATTACCATTGGTTTTAGTGCTATCAACTGAAGTTGTTTGATTATTACAAGCGGTTAGATAAATGATGCCACTTAGCAAAATAATAAAGGTTTTTTTCATTTTTATATTTTTGTTATTTGTTAAATTTAATTATCAAAAATTTACTAAAAAAATTTAAGTGTAAATATTTAATAAAATGTATGCACTAATTAATTAGTGCGAAACCTCTAATGCGTAATATTTTACTTTTGCAAACGCCCCGGCATCATTGGTTTGTAAATAATTTCCCGCTTTAAAATAATTTTCAAAAATGCCCCACTTTTGTTTGTGGTATCCACCAAAAACTACAGATTCATTATTATTTAAAATAACTTCCAATCGTCCATCTGATACTTTTACTTCTAAAGTAAATTTATCCAATCCAACACTTTGTTTAAAAACATAGGGAGTATCATCTTTCCAAGCATCTACCATTAATATTGCTTTATCTGAAACATTTGTATCCTTCAAAATTTTGGTGCGCACAAATACTTTTCCATCCTCCCAACTAATTTTCAAAACCGGAGGTGCATTATTATCTTTTTGTCCAATTAAAATTCTTTGAGCCTCAGTTAAACGTCCATGAATTTGCATGATTATTGTTTTATGATAATCCCCTTTACTATCTTTTGAAATAGCACCCATAGCTAGAGTACCCTTCATCCTACCACCTTGAGCAAAAGTCCAATTGGGTGTATTTTGTCCAGGATCCATTTGTTCCCTCAACTCGGTTCTTGAGTGAGAGGTGTTGGATGTTGTAGCTCCAGGAAATGCATAAAAAACTACTGAACCATCTGAAGAATCATTGTACATATATTTTCTTAACAATTCATTATTTCCATAATTCATTATATCAGGATAGCCCACTTCCAAAGGAGCACCAATAGGCAGCGTTACTTTCCAATGTTTGAAATCTATAGATGGTAGCTTTGGCGGCGTTGTTGTATTAATGTTTTGTCCTAGGATATTAAATGGAATTAAGTATATCAGAAACATTAAATTTCTTAAAAACATAATATATTGTTTTTCTTTTACACAACTTAATAAATAATTTTACAAAATTTTAAAAATATGTAATAAAATAATATTGTCTTTTAAAATAATACTACTTTTAAACAAACAAGCATTATGAGTACAACATCATCTAAGGTTGCCATTGTAACAGGCGGTGC
>JAFMJX010000065.1 GCA_017853235.1 Chitinophagaceae bacterium
TATTTAAAGATGTAGCACTTATCCCCCTCATCGTCAACCCAAACGGATAATAATGATATTGGCTGTATTCCATGACTGCTAAGGGTTTCATCGCGTACAATAGATGACAATATCCTGTAAAATATGTTGTTTTTGAATGAATTCCAGATTTATTATCCATTTCCTTTTACTTCCTCATTTTAAACCATCTACACAAATTATATAGTACGCTGACTTTTCTGATAAAAAATGTATTTCAAATAGAGAATCCTGTAGTTCAAATAAAATAATAAAGTGGATGTGTGTGAATCAATAGATTGGATCTATTAATACTAACTGTGAAATAACTCTCAAACTATCATCTTGGACACTTTACAAATGTTAAAACTAAGAGGGCAATATAGGTCCAATACAAAAAGATTTATCTTCTTCGTAAAAGAATCCAATCTAATTTTATTTATTTTATTATTACCCCTGCAAAGTATTAATGCTCAAAGCAAAATTTCCGAACTGGAAATTCTTTTTAGTAATCAGTTAAAAACTAATTACCTAGCTACAATTGAATCAAAATCAAAAAAGCTACATCCTAGCATTAACGAAAAGGCCAAAAATGCACTTTTAAGACTTAAACGACAAGAACTTAAAATTGCCAAAGAATTGCTTAAAGTTGACTCAATATCTGCACAACAATATCTTGCGGGTATAGAAGAGAATTATAGTCAGCTAAATCTGTCTGATTCCGATCACTCTTTTGTTGGATACAATCCTGATTTTGATACTATCTCTTGCTCTTTTTTGTTTTTAGAGAAATTACCTGCAGCATCTGGCTCAACCAGTTTAGGTATGGCCCATCTTGAATCAGCAAAAGCGCAAGTAGAAAAACTTCAAACCGCCCTTTCACGATCGTCTTATGTACAAATTTTTATGAAAGAGCGAAAAGATGTCCTTCGGCAACTTTTGAAGACTCATACGGTTGGAAAGCATTTAAAAAGGTTTAATAAAGAAATTTATTACTACTCCCAGCAGCTGCAATCGTTTCGAGATGTCTTAAAAGACAAAAGTAAAGTTGAACGAAAAGTGTTAAATCTCTTGACTCAACAGAAGTCTTTCAGGCAATTTATGATTAAGCATAGTATGCTTGCTTCTCTATTCAGGATGCCTGATGTTGAAGAAGCTTCCACTATAGAGCTTGTTCTGCCAGGGTTGCAAACACGCTCTCAAGTGACTGACCTTATTCAACAACGCTTGGGTACACCGGGACCCAATGCCAATCAGCAGTTTAATAGCAACATACAGTCTGCTCAGTCACAGCTCTCTCAGCTCAAAGACAAAATGCAAAAGTTTGGAGGCGGAAGCAGTGAAGCTGAGATGCCAGAAGGATTTGTACCGAATAATCAAAAAACGAAATCCATTTGGAAGCGCCTGCAATATGGCACAAATATTCAATCGCAGCGGGCAAGCGGTTTTTTCCCAGTTACAAGCGATATAGGGCTGTCTGTAGGTTATAAGCTAAACGATAAAAGTCTTATAGGTTTTGGAACTAGTTACAAGCTTGGGTGGGGACGTAGTATTCAAAATATGAGGATAACTCACGAGGGGGTGGGTTTAAGGACGTTTGTAGACTGGAAACTGAAGAAATCTCTTTGGGTCTGTGGGGGCTATGAAATGAACTACAGAACTCAAATTACTGAGATCAATCAATTAAGAGACTATTCTAGCTGGCAGCGAAGCGGCTTGCTTGGTGTAAGCAAGCAAATTCCCATTAAAACAAGGTTTTTTAAAAACAGCAAGATTATGCTTTTGTGGGACTTTTTGAGCTACAATCAACGCCCGCGTACGCAGCCTCTGCTTGTAAGGATTGGGTATAATTTTTAGTCAACTGAAACTATGTATATGAAACAAATAGGTGGGTTTATTTTAGGTCTTATTCTTTCTTTAGACGCCTATCAAGTTCTTGCTCAAGGTGGTGAAACTCCTTCCACAAATAGCTTTAAGCCTACTCCTGATTTTCTTGCCAAAATGGGGGAGATTCTGCCAAATGCTCCCAATACAGCTGCTATAGAAAAATTTGGTGGAGTAGATATTGAGATGAATACGGGGGTAGTTAAAAAAATGATACAACTAAAGCCGTTTACAAGCGGAAAGTTATCAGTTCCCTTAAGCCTTGGTTTTAATTCAATGGGTCTGAAGGTAAATGAGCATCCAACAAGAGTTGGTATGGGTTGGCATTTTTCTGGTGCGGGTATAATTTCTAGAGTTATTTATGGCAATGACGATCTTACTGCACAGCGTTATGTTCCTAACGTATTTATTCAGCCAAACGAAGAAGAGACTTATACAACAACCTTTGCTGTAAAGCTTAATAATGAGGGCAATAGGGACGCTAGTCCGGATATATTTAGTTACAATTTCGGACAGTATAGTGGCAAATTTATTTTTGAGAATGATGGAACAATCAGACCGCTAATAGCTACCAATATTAAGTTCTATTTTAATCCGGCTTCTCAATCTAGCGGTGAGTGGAAATTCAAGGCAATCACACCTGATGGTACTCAATACTTTTTTGGTGCATTAGGTGCTGTTGAATCAACTAAAATCTCAGCTACGAAATACTTTTCTAATTATACTGCTAATGCCTGGCACCTAACTAAAGTTATTGATCAGTTAGGCAATATTGTCAATTTCGTATACCAAGAGTATATCTATGGTCCAATTATTTGTGATATTCAGGAAACACTTGTTGTTAATCCTAACAATTGTGGTAATCATTCATGTTCATCTTCACAAAACGCAACCCAACAAAACTCATGCCTAAGCAATAACATAACTACTAGGTATTTAACAGCAAGGACACAGCAACTTGTAGAAATTAGTGATTCCGATGGTGATAGAATTAATTTTTCCTACTCAACTTTGGGATATCCCGAGATGTTGTTGGATAGTATTCGGTATTATGTTAATAGCACATCGCTTATTAAGAAGTATGAATTTAGCTATGATAATATAAACCCATTAGGCGGCGGTTCTATTCCTTTTTTAAGATCTATTATTGAGCGCGGAGCAAACGGTTTAGCAATTTCACAGGGGTATAGTTTTGTCTATTATTCGAAGGAACTTACTCCTACTAGATTTAGTTTCTCCCAGGATCATTGGGGGTATTTTAATGGTAAAAATAATAGCACATTAGTGCCTGTGCCAGATGAACAACAAATTGCAGCTAAGTTTCCATTGGCATCAGCAAATAGGGAAGCTGATTCAAATTATGCTTTTGTAGGACTTTTAAAAGAAATCACCTACCCAACAGGTGGTAAAGATATCATTACTTATGAGCCAAATCGGTTTTCAGAGATAAAAGACTTAAATGGATATGAAACTCTTTCGCAATACGTAGGGGGGCAGCAAGATTTTTCATATAACGCCTCTCCAGGAGTATATTTTCAAATAGGATATGACCCGGAGGTAAGACTAGACATGTCTAGTTATTATACAGTGTTTGGGGCTCCTGCTCCTCATCCGGGCAGTAGAATTAAAATAAAGAATGTTTTTACGAATCAAATTGTATTTGAGAGATTTTTTTCACCTCCCAGTGCTGGAGCATTTAGCACTTATGAATTTACCTCCTTGACTGCGGGATATTATGTGATGTATGTAGAATCACAAGGTATATATGTACAAACCACTTGTACATTAAAAAAACGTGTTGGACTTGTAGCAAATAAGCAAAATGTAGAGTCGGTTGTTGGAGGAATGAGGTTAAAAAAAGTGGTGACAACAGGATATCCAGACCGTGGCGATATGACTAAAAGATATTACTATGGTGAATTAAATAATCGTAATAAATCATCGGCATTGTTTTGTTCTAAGCCAACTTACTACTCGTTATTTTCTTACGTTGATGGTTCTTATGGAGCAAATTGTGATTTACAAATTTGTACTGATGCCCTTCAGTATCAAATGATGTATTCCTCATCGTTAAATCCTATACATATTTCAGAGGGTAAAATACTTGAGTATTCTTATGTTATAGAAAGTTTTGGTGGCGATAACTACGAGAATGGTGCGATTGTTCATGAATTTAGCACAGCAGCTGATTACCCAGCTCAAAATATTCGAGGATCTGTAGCCCACTATTCCTCTCCTTACACTAATGGCTCCATATGGGGTCTTGGCGAGTTAACAACAACATCGTACAAAAACTTGTCTGGAATCTTAGTGAAAACCCATAAAAGAGAGTACACAAATTATATTGATCCACGAAAAACTATAGATAATTATTACTATTATGTCAAAGAAAATAAGCCAATTACCTGTTTAATAACAAGTGGTAATAATGTAATAGGCCCTTATCCGATCGTACATAAGAATATCCAGATGGCAAGGTATTATCTCACCTCAGTCTGGAAATACCTAAAAACAGAAAAAGAGTATCAGTTTGATGAAAATGGCGTAAATCCCGTAATCACTCAAATTGATTACACCTATGATGATCTTCAATATTTAACGCTTACGAAGCGGTCATTCATAAATAGTAAAGGAGAGACATTCACAGAAGTCTTTTCCTATCCTCATGATTTTGCTTCTCAGACACCCTATGCTGAAATGGTGTCTAGAAACATTGTAGAAACAGTTGTGCAGCAGGTAACATCTATTGCCAATTCTCAATTTACTAATAAGGAAATAAGTAGGGTAAAAACAAATTATGCAATTTGGACGGGTAATGGTAATGCAATTCCTTCTACCTATATAAGTCCTGTTTCTGTTGAAAAGTCAGTTGAACAAAATACACCTGTTACGGAACTCACGTTCGACTACTATGACATAAGGGGCAATATTTTACAAACCACTAGTAAAAAAGAGGGGGTTGTATCTTATGTCTGGGGCTATAAGCAAAAGTATCCTGTGGCCAAGATTTTCGGAAAAGGATATTCAGATGTAATTGCTCAAAGTGGTTTGAATGAAGCTATCATTAATACAGCTACATTGATTGATGATCAGGTGGTTCAGGCTGAAGTGAGTAAACTTCGTCAACTAGTGAACTGTCAGGTAACTACTAGCATTTATCGATATCCTTTTGGGCAGACCTGTATTTCTGACTTAAATGCTAGAAATACCTTTTATGAGTATGACCAGTTTGGCAGGTTAATACATATCCGAGATCATGATCAAAATATTGTAAAAAAATTCTGCTACAAGTATAATGGACAAGTTGAAAACTGTGCCGGTTCTTGCGTTACTACGGCTGCAAATTGGGTGAATACGGGCAATCTACGGTGTCAGCAAGTCAATTGTACTTATACTGGCTATCAAGAGATAGAGAAAATAGATAATAATCCTTGTAGCTCCACCTATAGTCAAACGCAATGGATTCTTGGGGAGTACAACCCTACAGTTTGCAGTGGTTCTTCTGCAGGTGTTAATATCACATATCAAAATAGTGTTTCCTATGCAATGGGATTCCCTAATTCTGTGGGCTGGGTAATCACATATACGAACAGAACTACAGGGGTTGTTTATTCCTTCAACATTCCTAGTTCTGGTTCAGGTTCGTTAGGGTGTATTCCAGCGGGCTCTTATACAATTTCAGTCTCAAGGCCTAATAATACATGGTTGGTATTATTCAATATTGGCTGTCTGGCTACCTCTGGAACATCGGCCACTTTTGGTAAGGTGAATGTTAGTGCCACTGGGTGTAATTCAATAACACTTACAGACGACATGTTGTAAAATAAACTTTTTATGATTATATCAGTTATTTCTGTTTGGCTGGGCCTTTTTTTCGGTTCTACCGGTATTTATGATTTTTCCTTTGAAACCATTGAAGGGCAAACAAAAAGTATGTCTTTGTACCAAGGGAAAAAAATCTTAGTAGTCACACTACCCGTACAGCAAACAGCTTCCAGCGATTCTATGCTTTTCTCTCTGGATACGCTTGCAAAAAATAACAGTGCCCTGATTCAGGTGATAGCTGTACCCTCTAAAGAGGATGGATTTACTGAAAGTAATAAAGCTGCTCTCAGACAGTGGTATAGAAGCAAGCTGGGAAATGAAGTAGTTATCATGGATGGGGTGTACACCCGAAAATCTGCGGGAACTAATCAGCATGCTTTATTCCGTTGGCTAACTCATGAGGTAGAGAATGAGCATTTTGATTTGGATGCCAATGCCCCAGGGTTTAAATATTTTATTTCTTCTCAGGGGGAACTCTATGGCGTTTTAAGTCCAACTACTCGTATCTGGGGACTTTCGGTTCAACAAACAATCCGGCTTTAAGCAAATGAATAATAAAAAATGTTTTATGAAATTAAGGCATGCGTCTTTTTTGATTGTTGCTTTCTTAGTAGGTCTACTTCATCGAGACCTCTTGAAAGCACAGCCTTATTCTGCCTCCACGCCTCTTAATCATATAAAATCATGGGTTTCTTACGCCCCCGTCTCTGATTGGGCTACACTGATCAATAAGCCTACTAGAGATGTGCTTCTTACTACTCAATATTTTGATGGTTTAGGCAGGGAGTTGCAAACGGTGGTAAAAGAGGGTAGTTTGGAATCCACCACCGGGCTATCCAAGGATATAGTAACCCCAAATGCTTATGATATTTTTGGTAGACAAGAATTTAAATATTTACCATACGTAGCAGCGGAGAGTAATGGTGCTTTTAAATACGACCCGTTCAGTCAACAGCAATTGTTTTTGCAGCAGCAATATAGCTTGCAAGGGGAAGATTATTTTTATTCAAGATCGATTTTCGATGGATCTCCTGCTAATCGGGAAATTAAAAATATGCCTGCAGGCAATAGCTGGGTAGGGTCAAATCGGGGACTAGAGAAAAAAATATATAGTAATACATTCTCCGATAGTGTATTGATGTTTTCTGTAAGTTCATTTATATTCAATGGCACTTTAGGTGGGTATAGTATTTATTCAGGAGTAAATAATGGTCGTTATCCTACAGGGAGCCTTATAAAATTAATTACAACTGATGAGCATGGGGCTCAGGTAATTGAGTTTTACGATAAGGAAGGAAAATTACTCTTAAAGAAAGTTCAAATTAATACTTCCACTGGAATGTCAGATGACGGATCGGGTCGTAGTTACGAGGGGTGGCTTTCTACTCTATATGTGTATGACTTGGCAGGTCAGCTTCGCTGTGTAGTCCAGCCTGAGGGGGTTCGTCTTTTGAGACAATCAAATTGGAATTTTACCACCGATATCTTGAATGAACAATGCTTTCGATATGAGTACAATCATCAAGGGCATATGGTTGTAAAAAAAGTTCCGGGGGCTGATGTTGTTTATATGGTTTATGATATGCGCGGAAGGCTGGTGATGACGCAGGATGGCAATATGCGGAGTTCGGGAAATTGGCTCATTACAAAATATGATAGTTATAATAGACCCACTGAAACGGGCGTATGGAACAGTGCTACCAGCTTTGCTTCACATCTCTCTGCCGCTAGCACTTCTACACAGTATCCAGTTATTTCAGGGTCATATACTTTGCTTACAGAAACCCATTATGATGACTACTTGGGACTACCCTCCACTTTGTCTGATTATTTAGCTAATTGGAATGGTAACTTTTCCACCAATTATAACAGTTGGCCCTACCCGCAAAACCCTTTAAAGACACTAAATGTCAAGGGGAAGGTGACCTGGACACGGTCTCGTGTTATAGGCACTAACAACTTTATTGCTTCGGTTTCTTATTATGATTTTAAAGATCGAGTGATTCAAACGCAAACCACCAATTTATCTGGCGGACTGGAGGTAAGTTCCACACAGTATACATGGGCAGGCCAGCCTTTCACGGCAGTACTGCGCCATCAAAAGCTGGGCACTAACACTACAGAAAATATCCAAGTTACCAAGTATGTCTATGATGATTTAAACCGGCTTGCTTCCTTACGAAAATCTGTTACCAGCACAATCAATGGCGTTACGCAGTCAATTCCTGAAACCGAGATAATTAAAAATGAGTATGATAAACTCGGTCAGCTAAAGACCAAGAAGTTGGGTAAGAAAAAGGATGCTACTGGTAATTATGGACTTGACGCACTGGAAACAGTGGATTATGACTATAATATCCGGGGTTGGTTACTAGGCGCAAATCGTGCATTTGCCAGAGATGCCAACAGTACTAATTACTTTGGCTTTGACCTTGGCTATGACAAGGTCAATAATAACTTAGTGGGCGCTCAGCAATATGCGACGCCTCAGTTTAATGGGAATATTAGCGGCATGGTATGGAAAAGCAAAGGAGATGGCGAAAAAAGAAAATATGACTTTGCGTATGATGCTGCCAATCGGCTTTTGAGGGCTGATTTTACCCAATATACGGGCGGGAGCTTTAATCAGTCGGCGGGTATTAATTATAATGTGAAGATGGGCGATGGAGTCTCTGCAGAATCCGCCTATGACTACAATGGCAATATCAAAAAAATGCAGCAGTGGGGGCTACGGGTTTTCGGTAGCCAGCAAATTGATAACTTAGAGTACCAGTATTTGAACCAAGGAAAATCCAACAAATTAGCTCGGGTAACAGATGATATTGCGGGGAATAATAATCTGAGCGATTTTACGGATGGCACAAACGGTAATATGGATGACTATATGTATGATGTAAACGGCAATATGACTGCCGATTTAAATAAAAATATCAGCAATATTGCCTATAATCATCTTAACTTACCTCAGCAAATTAGTGTGACAGGCAAGGGTACAATTAGCTATGTATATGATGCCGGGGGTAATAAGTTGCAGAAAATAACGGTTGAACCCAGCGCCACAATTGTTCATGATGGAGTTACCAACACTGGCGTTTCTGTCACCACTACTACAAATTATATCGCCGGTGTGATGTACGAGTCTAAGACATATACCAATACCACGTTGCAAAATGCCTTGGGATATACCGATAAGCTGCAATATATGAGC
>JAFMJX010000066.1 GCA_017853235.1 Chitinophagaceae bacterium
GATGTAATGGCTGCATTACTAGTTGAATTAATAGTTACTTTTTTTATTGTTTGTTCAATGGGACTCAAATAAATCATTTCTGGATCTCCATTTCCTCCTATAATATTATTTCCACATGAATTTGCGGTAGTAATGTATTGCGCAACCATGATAGGCTTATTGGATTCTACCAAATTAGGAACATTACTTGCATATTCGTAATAAAAATTATTTTTCAATGCAGCTTTAGATAAGACTGCTCCATCAACTTTAACAATAGCCGAAGTATCCGATACTGCAATTCTAAAATAGTTATTAGGCATTTTATTGGTGGGAGCTGTCAAATATTTCTTTCCCCATGCAGTCGCTGGAAATGCCTGCTGCATATAATTATCTGCACTTCCAGAACCATTAGTACAATTTAAACTTAATTTACCTGAGCCTGAATACACTGCAATTCTTTTACACGAACTCGTAGAAGTAGCTACTGCTCTTATTCTTGTTCCTGTTAAATCTTCTCCTTTATATGGGTTTGTAGTGGTTAATAATTTACCCATGATATTATAAACTTCTCCTTTATTTAAAAGAATTTTAATAGTATCCCCTTTTAAATTATTAAGTGTATTTGCAGAAGGTATGATTTCGATATTTGTATTATCTTCTGTTGCAATAACATAAGCAAAGCAATATGAATAAGCAGCATTTGATACTTGGGTGTAGTTTAAAGAATAATAATCTCTAGATAAAGTACTAACTGGGAATAATAAACTTGCTCCCGAAATACTTCCATTATAAATATGAGCATAGGCAATGATGCCTACATTAGAAGTAATATGAATACCTTTAGATGATTTTCCTTCATCAGTTAAACGCACATCATCTGATCCGGTTTTAGGAATTTTGTCTGAAGTAGTGACTTGATTGGCAATGACTTTATAAGTTCTTGTCCATCCTGTGGATGGAATTTCGACCGTAACATCTGCATTTTGATCAGAAGTGAAATAGAGTACCATATCCTGAGTACCACCTGTGGCCACTGGAGTTCCATTGGAAGCGTACATTGATACGTGACTTCCATAGCCTACCCAAAATTCCTTTCCTTTATTGGAAAAATCTTGTCCAAATACAATACTGCTTAATACCAATGATATTAGGAAAAGCAAACATCTTATATTAAGTTGACGAACAAGCATTTATTGATACTAAAAAATGAATATTTTATTAGTATAAATGTAATGAAAAAAGAGAAAAAAGAAGCCTAAAAGGGGTTATTTTAACCTTTTCCAAATGGAACAAGGGTGAGCCATTCTATAAGCTGGTTAACAAAATACTTATTTAAGGTGGTTTTAATGCCTTTTTCCTTATTCACAAAGGATAAAAACTTGTTTTCGGTGTACCCTATATTTTTTTCCAAAATGTATCCATGACCAGTAAAACTATTCCCTTTGGTATCATCATCAATAATGAACAATCCTTCCTTTAAATCACTAATTAATTGATTCAATTGTTGCATATTGTTCAAACGAATGGTATCAGATTCTTGCTTATAAATGTAATTTTGATTTTTGTAAATAATATATACTGCATAATCTGTTTTATTACTAGATTCTTGTTGCAACTTTAAATAACTAACATTTAAAGTTCCAATTTCCTCGGTATTGAGGGTTGTAATTTTGGATTGCGCAAAGGAAGATATGCTTAAAAATAAAATAAGCAATAGGAATCCTATGGGGGTTAGGTTTCTCATTTATGGGGGATTAATGAATTGTAAAAATAGTAAATTTATTATTAAGACAAGTATTTGTTGAAAAAGATTAATTTGCCCTAGTAAATATTTCAAAACAAAGCGCTACATAAATAGATATTATGCCATATGTAGTATAATTTTAGTCGAAAATTAATACATAGTTATAACTAAAACCAATGAAAATATCCATTTGGTCTGTTGGGAAAAATCATGAAGCATATATTAAAGATGGCATATCTGAATTTACTAAAAGGATAAGTCATTACTACCCTATTGACTGGCAACTAATCACTCCCTCTAAAGCTGCCCAATCTAATATTATAAAAAAAGAAGAAGCGCAAAATATTTTAAAGCAACTGGCACCTAATGATGTATTAATATTATTAGATGAAACAGGCAAAATGATCAATTCTCCAGGACTAGCCAATTTAATTCAACAAAAAGCCAATCAAAGCACTCAAAAATTAATCTTTTTAATTGGAGGCGCTTATGGTGTCAACGATGAAATCAAAAAGCGAGCTAACTTTACATGGTCTCTTTCTCAATTAGTATTCCCACATATGCTTGTAAGATTATTATTAGCAGAACAAATTTATAGAGCCTGCAGCATTTTAGCTAATGAAAAATACCATCACGAATAACCAATAAAAAACATGAGTATTACTTTATATATCACTCTAATAACTGTAGGTATTTCTATCGCAGCCATGTATAACGATAACCTAATGGAAAAACTTATTTTTCATCCACATACTGTAAAAAATCATCGTGAATGGTATCGTTTTTTTACTTCCGGTTTGATACATGCCGATTTTATGCATCTTGCTTTTAATATGTTTTCCTTCTATATGTTTGGTGAATATGTAGAGCAATACTTTTCTATGATTTTTGGTTCAGCGGGATCTCTTTTTTTTATCCTATTATATTTAAGTGCCTTATGGATCTGTTTAATCCCAACATATTTGCACCATAACAAAAATTATTACTACCGAAGCTTAGGTGCTTCTGGCGCTGTTTCTGCGATTGTTTTTGTGGGCATCTTTTTACAACCTACTATGCAAATTGGAATATTCTTATTGCCACCTGTAATTCCTGGTTTTGTTTTTGGCCCCATCTATCTTGCCTTAACCGCTTATTTATCCAAAAAAGGGCAAAGCGGAATTAACCATAGTGCACATTTATGGGGATCCATATATGGTGTGGTTTTCCTTATTATTACCAGTCACTTTTTAAGTTACTATGATGTCATTGGATCTTTTGTAGCTCAAATTAAAGGGTATCTTGGTACGTGATTTTTAATACCCACTTTGTTTTTTCAGTCACTTTAAAACGGTCATCAATTCTTTGACCAACTACCCAAAGTATTTTATCACCCATTGTTAATACATTCACTCTTTCTTTGACCACAGGGCTTAATTTTAAACTGCCCAAGAAATGTGATAATTTCTTTTTTTTGCGCAATCCCAGTGGATAAAAATAATCTGTTATTTGCCACGATCTAATGAGTAAAGGAAATTCTAAGGCATCTGCATCTAAATATGCTATAGAAGAAGATGCATCAATCGCTCCCATTGTATTCACTTCAATGGTTTCCATTTGCAGTTGACCATATTTAGTTTTAAGGATGCCTTCTCCAATTGGAATCATCAGATGTTCTTTCTCCGAGTCGTTTGTCACTAACTGTATAGCATCATTGAATTTAATAAAACGATGTGTTGCACTTGCTAAATAAGCGCCATTGTTAGCCTCTAATAATTTATATACTTCTTGAATTTGAGTAGGCTTAAAATTATATTTTTCAATGAGCCCCCATGTATACGTATGATTGTTTCTTACTTTTTTCCAATGAGGAATGGAAATAGTTGGGATTCCTTTTTTAATTTTAATTCCTTTTTTCCAAAATTCATCCACAGATGCTTCAACAATGATCTCCGCTTCTTTTAAACGTTGAATCGTATCCAATACATTTTCTACCACCTGAGGAAAAACCTCTTTCATGGATGGTATGAGTTTGTTTCTAATTAAATTTCTTGTGTAATCATTTTTTTCATTAGAACTATCTTCCACATAAGTCAAAGAATATTCCTTGGCAAATTGATGAATCTCCGTTTTAGAATATGGCAGTAAAGGTCTTAATATAGGTAACACATCATTTCGTTGCTCTGGTATGCCGGTTAATCCATGTAATCCAGTCCCTCTAAATAATTGCATCAAAGTAGTTTCCACCTGATCATCTGCATGATGTGCGGTTAATAAATAAACATGTTGATTTCCTTGTGCTTGAATTTCTTTAAGGAGTCGGTCAAACCATGCATATCTAATTTCTCTGGCAGCTTGCTGAATTCCCATTTTATAGGTTTCGGCATATGCAGCGGTCTCAAATTTTGAAGATTTCATGGGTGCATGCAAACGATTTGCATAATCGGTAACAAATTTTTCATCCCGAGTACTTTCTTCTCCTCTTAATTGAAAATTTGCATGTGCTAAAGTATACTTCGCACCCACTAAATGCATTAAATAAGTGAGCGCAACACTATCAATACCTCCACTAATTGCAATTAAAAAATGCGTGTTATAAAGTGAGATTGCTGGAAACTTTTTTTCCCAATGTGTTTTAAAAATTTCCAGAGTCAGCATGTCTTATTTTTTTTGCTCCTTTGCCCAAGTGTCTTTAAGTGTCACTGTTCGATTAAACACTAATTGTTGTGAGGTACTTGCATGATCTTGATAAAAATATCCTTTTCTTAAAAACTGAAAACGTGCTTCTTTGGGATCCTTAGTTAATGCTGGTTCAGCCCAAGCATGGGTGATCGTGCTTAAAGAATTGGCATTGATATATTCCTTAAAATCTCCCTCGGCATTCGCCACATCTTCAACATTAAATAATCTATCATACTCATTCAAGACAACAGGAACGGCATGTGCTGCACTTACCCAATGTAATGTTCCTTTGACATGTATTCCTGAGGTATCAGAACCACTTTTGCTTTCAGGAAAATAAGTAGCATATACAGTTGTAATATTCCCTGCCGCATCTTTTTCAAAACTATTACATTTTATAATATAGGCACTTTTTAAACGTACCATTAAACCTGGACCCAATCTAAAATACTTTTTAGTGGGTTCTTCCATAAAATCATCCTTTTGAATCCATAGTTCGTTACTAAAAGGAACTTCCCTAACTCCCCCATTTGGATCTTCCGGATTATTTTCAGAATACACTATTTCAGATCCTTTGTCATAGTTTGTAATTACCAATTTAATTGGATCAGTGACCACCATTCTTCTTTGTGCGATTTTATTTAAGTGCTCACGAACACAAAATTCAAGCAAACTAAAGTCAATAATATTTTCTCGCTTTGCAATTCCTATACGATCGCAAAAATCACGAATACTTTCGGGTGTATAACCTCGACGTCTCATACCACTAATGGTAGGCATACGAGGATCATCCCAACTAGCTACATGCCCTTCATTCACCAATTGTAACAATTTACGCTTACTCATTACGGTATAAGTCATATTTAATCGCGCAAATTCATATTGCTTAGATGGGAACAATCCTAATTGTTCAATTCCCCAATCATAAAGTGGGCGGTGTGGAATAAATTCCAAAGTACAAATGGAGTGAGTAATATTTTCAATTGCATCACTTTGCCCATGTGCAAAGTCATACATAGGATAAATACACCAAGCATCTCCTGTTCTATGATGATGCGCTCTTTTAATACGATACAATAAAGGATCACGCATATGCATATTGGGACTGGATAAATCTATTTTAGCACGCAATACTTTTGCGCCGTCTTCAAATTTTCCATCCTTCATTGCTTTGAATAATTCCAAATTTTCAGCCACAGTTCTTTCTCTGTAAGCGTTTCCTATTCCAGGAACAGTTGGTGTTCCTTTTTGAGCAGCAATTTCTTCAGGGCTACTATCATCCACATAAGCCAATCCTTTTTCAATTAATTGAATTGCAAATGCATATAATTGATCAAAATAATCTGATGCGTAACATTCCTTTACCCAATCAAAGCCTAACCATCTTACATCAGCTTTAATACTTTCCACATATTCAGTATCTTCTGTGACTGGATTGGTGTCGTCAAATCTTAAATTAGTAGCTCCTCCAAATGTGTTGGCCAAGCCAAAATTTAAACAAATACTTTTGGCATGCCCAATATGTAAATATCCATTGGGTTCGGGTGGAAAACGGGTTAGTATAGACGCATGCTTCCCTTCTGCTAAATCCTTAGCAATAATTTCTTCAATAAAATTTAAACTTTTTTCTTCACTCATGAGGTACAAACTATTCGGGTAAAGGTACGAAAAATAGGTGTGATCGTCTACCCTTTGTAACCATACATTTTTTGAACTTCTAAAACAATTTTTTCAATATCACGATCATCCCCCTTAGGTTCATAGGGTTGTTTTAAACTACTACCAAATACGAAAGCAACTGCTTGCCAAAACCCAGCATTAAAATTGCCTTTAAACTCTTGAATTAAAGAATAACAGTTATTACCCGTTTCTCTATTTATGAGTTTCATCAATACCTTTCCTTGATACACCGAAAGCTTAGTGATTTTATCTGCAAAATCGCGCTTAAGCTCCTTTTCCCTGGCTTTAATGATTTGCTTACGTAAATTTTCATCTTTGACATTTACTAATTGCGCATTCACCTCCGAAATCACTTTACTAGCAGTTTTAGCGTAAGGATAAGTAATATATACTGCATTTCGAAGTCTGGTCCAATCACGCCAATAATTACGCCATTGATTCGTTTGTTTTGCAGATACTTCTACTGTAGGCAACCATGATTGAGGAATAGTATCCCCTTCTGGTGTAATAAAAGCTTCAACACGAATGGTATCTAAAACCGATTGCGCGTTTATTTTAACTGGTACAAAACCAGCTAAAATAACTATGCAAAATAGGATACCCTTGTTGACCATATTATCCTTTTAGTTTTTTAATTCTAGCCCAAGAAGCCATTGAAAATCCAATTGTCATTACTATCACACCCAACCATAAAATATTGATAAATGGAAATTCATACACTTTCAATGTAATTAAGTTGGTAAGTGCAGCAGATTCCTTAACTCCTAATTCTAAAGTACCTTTTTTTTGATCCACTACTTTATTAAAGCTTAATACTAAATTTTGAGCTTTGACGGTATCATACTCAGGACGCAATGTCATACCCTCTAAAAAAATACCTGGCTTTGCTTGGTACACCAATCCTTCCTTTGAAGTCACTTTTATTTGCAATACCAACTCATTATTTCCGTTCCCAATATTTTGTCGAGGATTGATTAATACTTTTTCTAATTTAATATAACCATTACTATAAAATATGGAATCTCCTATTGCTATTTGATAAGGCTTAAATTGAGTCGTATCTTTCACACTATGATCCTGAAAAGAAGTTACGTATACAAAAATATCTTTGTTCCAATAATGCTTTGCAGCAGGATTGGCTGAAAAACCTTCTGCTTTATTATTCTTTAATACATCAGGATATAAGAAAAAAGTATCCTCGGATTTCTTTGACTCAAATTTTAATTCAAAAAAGCGTTTGTCTAATTGATCAAAAGTGTCTCTTTGATAAGTGACATGGTATTTACCCATATCTGTTTGAATTCCTTCAAATAAAGTAATGTTTTCTTTAGGATTTCCTGTAGGATTATTTTTTTGAGCATTGTCTACTCTCAACGGAGATATCCCAGTGGTATTCCAACTTAAAACAGTTTTATTGGAGGAAGAAATTAATATACCCAATAAAACCAAAGCAAAACCCAAATGTCCAATACTTGCAGCAGCCGATTTCAATTTGCCATTGATTACACTACCCCAATAATAGGCGTTGGCAACAATGGCATAAACTGCTGAAAATTCAGCAACATAAATAGCTGCTAAAAATCCTATTCCTTTGTCATTGTATGCCACTCCAACAAAAGAAAAAATGATTGCACTCAACACTAATGTAAAGATGGCTGGATATTTTAAATGCTTTTTAATATAATCTGATTCGGTGAATTTGAATTTCAAATACTGACCAAAAGCTGTAAAAAGTCCCAACAGAATAGCTACAAAAATTTGCACCTGATTGTGTGCGAACACAGGATCTTCAGGAGGAGCTATTTTTGTTCCAAAAATTTTATTGAACACTGGAATAGATGTAATCGCAATAATCACAACTCCTGATAAAAATAAAATCATGGAACCTACCAACATCCAAAATTCTCTACTAGATATTTCATCTTCTTTAATAGGCTCTATTAAATTTTTATACCTTACCGCAAATAGAATAAAATAAGGTATCACAAAAATCAATAAGTAACCTAATAATTGTGCATTCATACCTAAGTCGGTAAAAGCATGCACTGAGGTATCCCCTAAGATGCCACTTCTTGTTAAAAAAGTAGAATACAAGATTAATAAAAAACTTAAGCCATAAAACAAATAGGTCGCTTTTAAACTTCCTTGTGTTTTTCTATAAATAATATTTGTATGAATCCCTGCCACTAAAACTAACCAAGGAACTAAAGAAGCATTTTCTACTGGATCCCATGCCCAATATCCACCAAAATTAAGGCTTTCATAAGCCCAAGCAGCTCCCATCATAATACCCAAGCCTAATATGGCAGCAGAAAAAGTAGCCCAAGGTAACACCACATCCAACCAACTATTATCTTTTTTTAATAAACCTGTTACTGCATATGCAAATGGTATGGTGGTAGATGCAAAACCCAAAAACAAAACAGGCGGATGAATCACCATCCAATAGTTTTGTAAAGTTGTATTTAATCCAGTACCATCTTTTATAAATTGTAAATAATCGGGTCTAGATAAAATAGGCCAATTCATTTCTTGTCTGAGCAAAATAAACGGACTACTTCCTAATTTAAAATCTGCAATGTACAATCCTACAATCATGG
This sequence comes from Chitinophagaceae bacterium, assembly GCA_017853235.1. GTDB lineage: Bacteria > Bacteroidota > Bacteroidia > Chitinophagales > Chitinophagaceae > Sediminibacterium. The sequence continues at coordinate 8,668 of JAFMJX010000066.1, forward strand.
TGGCTAAACAAACCTGCACAATATTTAATACCATCATGACACCACTCGTTTGATGACCCCATTTAGCAGAACGTGTCATGATCATTAAACCTAAAATAGCATGCCAAAAACTCCATAGTAAAAAACTACCCTCTTGCCCTTCCCAAAAGCAACTTAATAAATATTGCAAAGGCATACTTTTATCACTA
>JAFMJX010000067.1 GCA_017853235.1 Chitinophagaceae bacterium
CTAAACCATCTCCATTAGCATTGTCAACTCCACCTTCTACTTGGTATAAACCTTGAACAGCTGTACCATTCACTGTAAAGCTGGTGTTAATTGGAGCAGTTCCACACAAAACAATACCACCCCAGTCACCTGATTGTGGATTGGCTGAAGCAGAAGTAAATACAATTGGCTTATCAACAGTTCCTTTTGCTATTAACTTAGCACCTCTACAAATAATCAAAGCAGAAACATCTGATCCAGAATATTTACCTTTCACTGTAGCACCTTCTTGTACAGTTAATGTAACTCCTTTTGTGATGTACACTAAACCTTGTAAATAGTTAAAATCCTTAGCATACAATGTTGTATCCTTTGTGATTCTTCCTGATAATGTAACGGTATTTGCAGTTGGTCCAGAAGGAATCACTGGCTGATTTACGATTACGATTTCTTTTTCTCCATCGGTTTCGATCTTTCTACAACCTGTAATGGCTAAAAAAGCGAATGATAAAATTAATAGCTGTTTCATTGTTTTTTGTATTTAAAAAAATTTTTAATGTATTTTTTGATGATTATAATGAGTAGTTAAATGATATTCCAAAAGTGGAACCAAATTTTCTTGAAAAACGAACTGCATCAACCCCTTTTTCATACCTAGGATTGTTCGTATTTAAGTTTTGGTAAAAAGTTTGTTGTTGATTTAATAAATCAGAAATGGTGAATTTAATTTCAGCTTTATTATTCATTAATTTTTTGCTCATTTGAAAATCTACTAAAGCTCTTGGTGCCTCATAAATATCTGGAGAAGCAGATCCGGCTTGCATATCACCTACCAAGTAAATTCTTTCTCCAATTTGATTGAATAATAAAGTAGCATTAAACCCTTTTTCAACCACATCATATAACAATCCTACATTCACTAAATAAGGAGATTGTCCTTGTAATTGACGTTCTAATTTTAAATTCTCGTCTTTAATTTTACTATTAATTAAAGAAGCATTTGCTTGGAAAGTAAAAAATTTATTTAACTTTTTTCTAGCTTCTACTTCCACCCCATAAGTAATGGCATTTTTAGCATTTTGATAAGAAAAAGTACTTGCCCCTCCAGAACCTTCACTAAATATTTGCTCAATCGCGTTTTCGAAATTTTTATAAAATATCCCTGCAGTAAATACTTCACCAGATCCTGGATATAATTCGTATCTGATATCTGTATTAGAAATTTTAGTACGCTTTAAATTTGGATTACCTTGTACTGATGCATTTAATTCAAAATCAAATATGTTTAGGAAAGACAACTCTCTTAATTCAGGACGAATCACAGTTTGAGAAGCTGTAATTCTTAAATTACTATTTTGATTTAATTTAATAGTGGTATTTAAACCAGGTAAATAATCTGTTACTTTAGAATAAGTATGTCTTGGATCCCATACTTTTACGCTACCCACTAGTTGATCAAAGTCCTCCACACGTAAACCCCATACCATTCTTACTTTTTCAGAAACTTTATTGTCGAATTGCAAATAACCTGCATTTAAAATGGTATTTGCCATGTATCTGAAATTACGTCCTTTGATGGCATCAAACCCAAATAAATTATCGGTACCATTACCAAAGTTTTCTGGAGCAAAGACAACATCAGCAGGTAAAGCTCTCAAAGCTGGGTTGTCTTTAGGTAAAAAATTTGCAAATAAAGCAGCATCATAAATACGATCTTTCACTTGGATTAAATAACCTGCTTTAATGGTGTTTTGTTTTAATTTATAAGTGAAGTCACCACCGCCAGTATAAATATAATCACTTAAGCTTTGGAAAATACGACTTCCAGATTGTTGAGAAAGCGAGTTAGAGATATTTAAAACATATGGATCAGAACCTGAAGCACTTTTCGTGTATAATATTCTTCTTTGGTCAGGGCTATAACTATCTAAAATATTAAATGCACCATACCAATTTAATTTCAACTTATTAGATAAACTATGCTCTCCATTTAATTGATTGGTGAAAAATGTGTTTTGAGCAAAAGTGAATTCATTTCCTTTCATCAAATCGCCTCTTGAATACTCATTACCAAATCTTTGCGTATAGGAGTTATTAGATTTTACGTTTACAATTGCTTTATAACTAATCTTATTGAGCGGATTCAAATAAATGGAAAAGCCAGCAATTGCGCCCATGTTAATGTCTGTGATGTATTTTTTATCATCATACTTATAAATCATCGAAAACTTATTCGCCTCTAAAGTATTTTGTTGATTTAGATTGTCTTGAATTTTTTGATTTTCGGCAAAATTGACGCCAATCATACCTCCTATTTTCTTACCCCATAAAGTACTTGCAAAACCTCCATTCAATTGAAAAGAGTAATTAGGTGTAGCAACCGATTTCACCGGCACCCAATTGTTAGCCATCGTTTTACCTAATGCAGTCTTAAATACAATATTTGAAGTATCAAAATTAGATTTTGTGGTATACCCAGCTGGCAAGGATCTGGTTCCATCATCAATACCATACCAATCCGTTTTTCCACCTTTATCTTTGAAAAAATCTTTACCTGTAGATTGTGTATTGTAACTAGTTGCTAATTGAATGTTTAAAAAGTTTTTTGAAGGAATATCTTTTGTATTTACTTGAATTAAACCACCTGCCCATTCTCCTGGTAATTCAGGAACAAAAGCTTTATTGATGATAATATTATCAATGATTTGAGCTGGAAATAAATCAAAGGAAAAAGTTTTACGATCAGGTTCAGTACTGGTTAATAATATCCCGTTTAACATTGCTTGATTGTATCTATCTGCTAAACCTCTTACAACAATATACTTTCCTTCCTGAATAGAAGTTCCTGGTGTTCTTTTTAAAATTTCAGCTGTGTTGCGATCTGGGCTGCGCTTAATAGATTCTGCAGAAATAACGGAAGCAACAGTATTGGTATTTTTTTGAAATGAGATTAATGCATTATCTGTAGCACCTTTATTACTTGATCTATTTGCACTTACGGTTACATCAGCTAATTTAACTCCAGCTTCTTCCAATAAAACATCTAATGTTACTTCTTCACCTAATTGAGTGGCCTTTACGTCGTCTAATGTTTTTGTTTTATACCCAACGTAAGACAAAACAACACTATATTTTTTATTGATATCAATTGTAAAACTATATCTTCCTTCTACATCAGTTTTAGTCACTTGATTTCTATCTGATTTCAAAGTAATGGTAACGCCAATTAAGGATTCGTTTCGATTACTGGTAACTTTACCAGATAATTTAGCTTTTTGAGCTTGTGCTATGAATGCAGTAACAGTAAAACAAATTAAGAGTAGTAACCTTTTCACGGTGTAATTATTTATACCGCAAATATTAGACTCCTATGTTACCTAATTGTTAACTCAAGATGAACTTAGTATTAACTTTAATGATGCAAAATATTTTGGATAAAATATTGAAAATCAGTTTAATAAGCGAAAGGGAAATGGTCTAAAAAATAAAACAAAATATTTTCTCTAATCCAAATGAAAGACACTATGTAAATCATCTGTTCCCTTAAAATTCACACCTAAGTCCTTGATAAGCCCATCTTTAACATCATATACCCAACCATGCAAATGCAAGGGTTGTTCTCTTTTCCATGCATTTTGAACAATAGATGTTTTTCCTAAATCCTGCACTTGCTCAATAACATTTAGTTCCACCAATCTATCCGCTTTTTGCTTTTTATCTTGAATGCTGTTTAACTCTTTATAATGTAAACGGTAAACATCCTTAATATGTCTCAACCAATTATCAATGAGCCCAAATTGTTTGTTTTCCATAGCTGCTAAAACGCCTCCACAACCATAATGTCCGCATACAATAATATGCTTTACTTTTAAAACTTCAACGGCGTAGGATAATACACTTAACATATTCATATCACTATGAATAACCATATTGGCAATATTACGATGTACAAAAACATCTCCAGGCTGTGTACCCGTAATTTGATTTGCTGGAACGCGACTATCCGAACACCCAATCCATAAATATTCAGGATGTTGACTTAGTGCTAATTTATCAAAATACTCAGGGTCCACTGATAACTGATCAGCTACCCACTTTTTGTTATTGTCTAATAATTTGAGATACGATTTTTCCATACTTCATTAAAATTAGTGAATATTTTGGATTTCGTAGAAAGTTTGCACCGCATTTGGTTTAGGCTTTATTTTATTTAACTTAATTTTAGTCCATGACTGTACTCATAGAGATTTTAGGATGGATTGCATCTATTTTAATTGTAGGTTCTTATGCACTTAATATAACGGGTCGTTTATCTGCTAAAAGTAAAACTTACGTAACTGCAAATATTATAGGGGGAATATTTTTCGTGATAAATACTTATTATCATCAAGCATATCCATCTATGTTGGTCAATGTTATTTGGGTCATCATTGCCTTAGTGATGTTATTGAAAAAAAAGGAAGTTCAAAATTAAATGAGGTGGTTAAAATGGATATCAATTTGTGTTATTGTCGGAGTTTTAGCCGGAACTGCATCGGCATTATTTTTATGGAGCTTAGATAAAGTCACCGATTTTAGACAACATCATATTTGGATAGTAAATTTTTTGCCTTTTGCTGGTTTACTAATTGGCTGGTCTTATAGTAGATGGGGGAAGGATGTTGAAAAAGGAAATGATGTAATCATTGCAGCATACCATCACCCCAAACAATCCATTCCTTTTAAAATGGGATGGATGATTTATATAAGCACTTTACTGACACATTTATTTGGAGGATCTGCAGGACGAGAAGGTACCGCTGTTCAAATGGGAGGAAGTATCGCAGATCAATTTAGCAAAGTTTTTAAGTTAAATGCAGATGAAAGGTCGCATATCTTATTAATTGGAATGAGTGCAGGTTTTGCTTCCGTATTTGGAACACCATTAGCCGGCGCTGTTTTTGCATTAGAAATATTAGTGGTGAAAAAGTCAATCCCTTGGATACTCACCATAAGTTTGGCAACTGCTTACATTGCACATTATACTTGTTTGAGCTGGAGCATACAACACAGTCATTACTCTATTACTACAATACCACAAATGTCACTTGTCCCTTTTTTGGGGACATTAATTTCAGGCATTTTATTTGGCATCACAGCTTATTTATTTGTTTTTGCAAAAAATAAATTTCATTCATTATTTAATAAAATAAAACGAGTGCCTTTAAGACCTTTTATAGGTGGTATACTAATTGCATTTTTTATTGTTGCAACTCGAAGTACTCAATTTATTGGACTAGGTATTCCTCAAATTACTGACTCATTGATACATCCTGCAGGGCGCTATGATTTTTTAATAAAACTATTACTAACAGCCTTCACGCTTGGTGCTGGATTTAAAGGTGGAGAAGTCACCCCACTTTTTTTTATAGGTGCTACTTTGGGGAATATTTTAATTTGGTTCATTCCGCTTCCTATGGCTTTATTGGCTGGAATGGGTTTTGTAGCTGTATTTGCAGGCGCCACTAACTGCATCTTAACTTCCATTGTTTTGGGAATAGAATTGTTTGGACTTAATGCTGGTATTTTTGTTGGATTAGCAAGTATCATGGCCTATTTTACTTCAGGGATGAGTGGCATATATTCTTCGCCCATGAAACAGCAATTAAAATGTAAAGTGAATCAATCTCTCAATAACATTTTTAAATTTTAGTACTCATTATTATGGCAGTTTTAAAATTAGTAGAAACAGAACAAGAATTAATAGGTTTGAAACAATTACAAACAAATAATTTAAGAAAAATTATTGGAGAAGAAGAAGCCATGAAAGAAGGATTTCTAACTTCTGAATATGATTTATCATTACTTCAAAAAATGCATAAAGTACATCCCTCAATTATTGTTAAAGAAGGTGATGAAGTAGTGGGATATACTATTGTAACCAACAAAGAAGTTTTAGGCGAACACCCCGAATTAGACCATTTATTTCACACTTTAGATGCAACCCAATACAAAGGCAATCTTTTAAAAAATGAAAACTATATTTTAGTAGGGCAAGTGTGTGTGGGCAAAAGTCACAGAGGACAAGGATGGGTAGCTAAGATGTACGAATTTTATAAAAATGTACACTCAAAAAATTATAAATATTTAGTAACAGATATTTCTCAAGCCAATAAAAGGTCAATTAAAAGACATCGTAAAGTTGGATTTGAAACCATTGGCGTCATTGAGCAAGTAGGCACTGGCTGGGATATAGTATTATGGGATTGGCAAAACTAATACCAAGTTCTTCATTCACTTTTTGTACTAATTACTCAACAATTATTCAATGGTATCAATATAAGCCTCTTGTGATGGGCCTAGTTAAACAAGTAGGACCACCGCCCCCTTTTACACTTATATCTGCACCTTCATATTCAATAACTTTACAGCCTGCAAGTTCTAAAGCAGCTTTTGTTTTTGGATTTCCTTTTACCATCAAACATACTCGTGGTGCAAGTGCTAATACATTGCAACCCATACTATCAAACTCTTCTTCTGGTACTTCAACTAATTCAAATCCTCTTTGTAGTAAGATATTTCTAAAGGCAATAGGCATTAATGGTGAAAACACCACTGCTAAATTTTTGTCAACAGGACTTAATACTGACATTAAATGAAACACATCTGAAGGGCCTTTATAATGAGGCATAGCAGCAGTAATCACTTGCACCCCTTGAGGAGCTAAAAATTCAGTTAATTGTTTTATGCCTTCTAGATTCGTACGATAAGTATGACCCACTGCTAATGTATTTTCATCCAACCAAGCCACATCACCACCTTCTAAAGTACCAGGGGCTTGAATGATTCCCAATACTTTAATACCATTAGCTTCAAAAGATTTAAGTTGTGCTAAAGGTTCATTTTTACGCCCTTCTTTTCCCATATTACAAATAATCATTCCTTGATTAGTAGCAATAGCCGCGTCTCTGCAATACACCGAATCCATATTCACAGAAGCATCTACAGGAAAATGCAACAATTCAGCTCCATGTGATTTTAATATATTTTCAAATAAAGTATATTCTTGAATTGACTTTTGCATGTCAGGCTTACCTAAATAATTTAGAGCTTCCCAATGAGTTGCTATATGTTGATCATTTATAAATGCTGCATCTATATTTTTTATAAAAATTTTTTGAATCGTTCCAAATTCGGAATGTGCAGTTGATTTCATAAAAAGAGTTTTTAAAAAGAATAGTCAAAAATTTTATCGCCCCATTTCAGTGGGTTCTTCTGCTGCTGTACTTAATTTTCTTTTACGAATGACCCAAGCATAAATTGGCACAGAGGACATTGACAATAAAAAACCATAATACACCACTTCCTGGCCAGATCCAATCACCATCCACATTGAAAATAAAAATGCTGCTAAGGCCAATAACGTAGCCGTTATTTTTTGGAATGAAGATTGAAATGAATGTTGAAAACGAATAATTATATAAGCAGCGGTCGAAAATAAATAAGGAATCAAGACAGTCAAAGTTGATAATAAAATCAAAAATTTAAACTGTGCTGCTAAACCTTTTGTATAGTTCATGGACATAATGAGCGAAATGAACACACTCGAAATAGCCATTCCAATTGCAGGTACTCCTTTATGATTCGTTTTAGCAAAAACGGCTGGAAATAATTTGTCTTGAGCTAAAGCAAAAGGCAATTGACCTTGAATTAATATAAATCCATTTAATGCCCCCATTGCTGCAATCGCGACGCCTGCACTTACCCAATATTTCGAAGACGCTCCCCACAACAAAACAGCAGCATCTGCAAAAGGAGTTACAGAATGCTGTAACTGATTGGATGGAATCATTCCCATGATGCTTACAGTACTTGTGATATAAATAAATGTGGCAATTAAAGTGCCATATAGAGTTGCCTTTGGTATATTTTTTTCGGGATGCATCACACTACCAGACGGAATAGTAGCACATTCAATACCTAAGAACGCATAAAAAGTAAAGGTGGTTGTTGCAGTAATGGCTGCAAGAGTGGATGTGCCACTATTATTAAATGGTATAAAATTTTGTATATGAATAAAAAATAGTCCAATAATTCCAATGGATATAATAGGTATGATTTTTAAAATGGTCAGTACCAATTGCACTTTGCCTGAAGTAAGAATTCCCAATGAATTAATCCAAGTTAAAAGCCAAATAATTCCAAGTCCTGTAATGATTGCAAATTCGGGATGTGTTGCCAATGAAGGAATGAAAGTACTGAGTGCGCTTATAAAAGAAACTGCAATTGCAGCGTTGGCACAACATACCGAAACTAAATAACCCCATGCAACTAAAAAGCCAGCAAAGTCGCCCAATCCTCGGCGTGAATAGGCATAAGGTCCCCCATTGGCGAGTGGCATGATCTTACTTAAATTGGCGAATACTTTTGCTAATAAAAAAGCACCCATTGCAGAACAAATCCAACCAATAACACTAATACCTCCAAAACTTGCCAAGGTAGTAGGCATTAAAAAAACACCTGCACCAATCATATTACCTAATACCAAAGAAGTGCTGGTCCAGAGACCTAATTTTGAAGGTGTTGCTAAAGGCGTGGCATTCATTTTGAAAAATTCATACTGTTATGAAATAATTTTATTCAAGGTCTCTAACCAACTAGAATAACATTCATTGTACCTTTTTTCTTGCAAAGGTTCAATGGTTTTGATAGGTGTTACATGTGAAAATGCGTCTTGTGCATTCGCATATACTTTATGTCCAATACCTGCTCCTAATGCTGCTCCCACGCTCCCTTCTGTTTCATAAAGCGTCACTGGCACTCCTGTTGCATTCACAAAAGCTTCTGTAAAAACTTCACTTAAAAACATATTTGCA
>JAFMJX010000068.1 GCA_017853235.1 Chitinophagaceae bacterium
CTGAAGCCAATCCTTGTGCAATAATTTCCTCTTTAGAAATATCTTCATCATGTCCTTCGCTCGCTTTGGTAGAGGGAGTAATAATTGGGGTAGGGAAAAAGTCGTTTTCTTGAAGGCCCTCTGGCAAGGCAACCCCACATAGGGTTCTGCCACCTGCTTGGTAAGTTCTCCATGCATGCCCAACTAAATTACCTCTAACCACCATTTCTATCTTAAAAGGGGTGCATTTTTTCCCAATGGCTACATTAGGGGCCGGGGTGCTTATTAGCCAATTAGGGCAAATATCTTGGGTTGCAGCCAGCATATAGGCTGCAATTTGATTTAAAACCTGGCCTTTAAAAGGGATGGGTTCGGGTAAAATCACGTCAAAAGCTGAAATTCTATCACTTGCTATCATCACAAGTAATTCATTTTCAATGTAATATACGTCTCTTACTTTACCATGATAGGTACTCAACTGGCCGGGAAAGGGTGTGGATTTCATATAGTAAAATTAAAAACTTTAACACAATATTGATAATTTTTTCTTAAGTGGGAACTATTTGGTATTTTTAACTACGATTCAATTTAAAAACAACAAATTATGAGAAAATTCTTACGTCATTTTAGCACTTTATGCTTACTTACCTTAACGGTATTTAGTGCAAATGCTCAAAATGCAAATGCTGTAAATGGTACTGTGAAAAATGCTAGTACTTCCGAATCATTAGCAGCTGTTTCTGTTACTGTAAAAGGTAGCACGAACGGTACATTTACAGATGATAAAGGTAATTTTAATTTAAACGTATCTCAAAAACCTCCATTTACATTAGTCTTTTCTTCAGTAGGTTATACTGATAAAGAAGTTAAAGTGTCTAATTTTTATGGCAAAGTGGAAGTAAGTTTAACACCTTCTTTTGTATTAGGTACAGAAGTAGTAGTAGCTGCTTCAAGAGTGGCTGAGCGTATTTTAGAATCACCTGTATCTATTGAAAGAATCAGTAATAACACCATTAAAAATACACCTGCATCTAACTACTATGATATCTTAGGTACTTTGAAAGGAGTGGATGTGATCACTGCAAGTTTAACTTTTAAAAGTATTGGTACAAGAGGTTTTAACTCAAGTGGTAACACTCGTTTAAACCAATTAATAGATGGTATGGATAACCAAGCGCCAGGTTTAAACTTCTCAGTAGGTAGTGTGATTGGTTTAACCGAATTAGACGTGGATAATATTGAATTATTACCAGGTGCGTCTTCTGCTTTATATGGTTCTGGCGGTATGAATGGTACGGTGTTAATCAATTCAAAAAGTCCTTTCAAATATCAAGGGTTAAGTTTCCAAGTGAAACAAGGTATCAATCATGTTGATAGCTATGAGCGTGCTTTAGCACCTTTCAAGGATTGGACTTTGAGATGGGCTAAAAAAGTAAACGATAAGTTTGCTTACAAATTTGGAGCACAATTCACAGAAGCTAAGGATTGGTTAGCAAATGATGCTACTAACTATTCTCGTACAACTGGTACAGCGAATGGTCAAACTATTGCTGGTACAAGATTAACAGACCCTAACTATGATGGGGTGAACGTATATGGAGATGAAACAACTACAACTTTAAGTTCAGTATATGGTTCAGTTCAGTCTGGTGTAATTAATAGTTTAGCAGCAGCATATGGTGGAAACCTTGCAGCTGGTACTGCCGCTTTTAACTCTTTATATGGTGCAACTAGTTTATTTTCAACCTTAGCTACTTATACTGCATTTTTAAGATCTCAAAACGCTGCCTTAGCTCCTTATGCACCTTTCTTATATGGTCAAGCAAAAGGTTATTTTGGTGGTAGTGTTTCAAGAACAGGATATGCCGAAAAAGATGTGGTAGATCCAACTACTTTAAACGTGAAATTCCCAGGATCTTTAAACTATAAGGTATCTGATAATACAGAAGCTTCTTTTAGTTTTTATAATGGAACAGGGAATACAGTATATACAGGTTCTGATCGTTATTCTTTCAATAACTTAAGAATGGCTCAATATAAGTTTGAATTAAAATCTAAGGATTGGTTCTTAAGAGCCTACACCACTCGTGAAGATGCTGGTGATTCTTATAACGCAACTATTGCCGCTCGTTATTTCAATGAAGCATGGAGCCCTAGTACCACTTGGTTCCCTACTTATATGACTGCTTTAGCAAACTATAGAGATGCAGGATTGCCTTCTGCAGCTGCACATAACGCTGCTCGTGCAGTAGCGGATGCAAATCGTCCTACTGGTCCTATTTATCAAAATCCATTGTTTAAGAAAATTGCTGGGACTTCAATTTCTCAGGGGGGTGCATTATTGTTAGATAAAACAACTTTAAATGTAGCCGAAGCACAATATAATTTAACAAACGCTTTAGGTTTAGATAAAGTTGATGCTGATTTATTAGTAGGAGGTTCCATGAAACAATATGTATTAAATTCTCAAGGAACTGTATTTGCTGATACAGCTGGTAGAATTAATATTAATGAGTCTGGTGCTTACGCACAATTATCTAAGAAGTTATTTGGCGATTTTGTGAAATTGTCATTAGCTGGTAGATATGACAAGAACAGTAACTTTACTGGTCGTTTCACTCCAAGAGCCTCAATGGTTGTGAAATTAGCACAAGACAATAACTTACGTTTATCTTATCAACAAGCGTATCGCTTCCCAACAACTCAAAACCAATGGATCAATTTGTTAGTGGGTGGTGGTACTCGTTTAATGGGTGGTTTACCTCAATTGAGAGATTTTTATAAATTTAATACCAATCCAGCGTATACTTTAGCGAGTGTGAATGCATTTGGTGCAAGTGCTTTAGCGGGTGCGCCAAATCCAGCTTTATTGAAACAACAAACTTTCAATGAGTTCAAACCAGAATCAATGTCTTCTTTTGAAATTGGTTACAAGGGTTTATGGGCTAAAAAGTTATTAATTGATGTTTATGTATATTCTGGTAAATACAACAACTTTATTAGTGGTGTAACTGTATTACAATCACGTAATGCAGCTGCTCCTAGTCCATTGGATGTTTTAGATGCTAACAAGCGCATGGCTTATAGTATTTCTACAAACGCTGATGGTGAAGTTTCCACAAAAGGTTGGGGATTGTCTTTAGATTATTTATTACCTAGAAACTTTAGTGTTTCAGGTAGCATATTCTCAGATGAAATTGGGGAATTACCTGGTGGATTTATCTCTTATTTCAATACTCCAAAAATGAGAGCTAATATTGCTTTAAATAACAGCGGTTTCTTATGTAAGAATCGTTTAGGATTTAGTGCTAATTTCCATTATCAAGATGGGTTTGTATATGAAGGAACCTTCTCTGTAGGTAAATTAGAGTCTTATCAAACAGTGGATGCGGTATTAACATACAAATTACCTGCAATGAAGTCTTTAGTTAAAGCAGGTGGTACGAACATATTCAACAAATATTATAAAACTGCATACGGTAGCCCAGCTATTGGAGGTTTATACTATGTAAGTTTTGCTTATAATATTTATTAATAAATTTAGGATGGGTTAGTCCTAAAAATCCCTTCCTCGTACTATCGGGGAGGGGATTTTTTTATGTCCTCAAATTATTTTTTTCCTAGATAAAGCTTTATTTTTGCCACTCAAATTAAATGTTACTACATGCGTTCAATAGCCTTTAGAGAAGCCCTTCGCGAAGCCATGAGTGAAGAAATGAGAAGAGATGAAAGAGTTTTGTTGATGGGGGAGGAAGTTGCCGAATACAATGGTGCTTATAAAGTAAGCCAAGGTATGTTAGCCGAATTTGGCCCTAAACGTATTATTGATACTCCTATTTCGGAGCTTGGGTTTACAGCTGTTGCAGTAGGAGCTGCTCAAAATGGACTTAGACCCATTGTTGAATTCATGACTTGGAATTTTGCCGTGTTGCCTTTGGATCAAATATTAAATACAGCTTCTAAAATGTTGGCTATGAGTGGTGGACAAATTGGCTGTCCTATTGTAATGAGAGGGCCAAACGGTAGTGCTGGTCAGTTGGGTGCTCAACATTCCACAGCATTTGAAAGTTATTTAGCAAATATACCAGGTATTAAAGTGGTTTCTCCTTCTAATGGATATGATGCTAAAGGATTATTAAAACAAGCCATTCGTTATGAAGAGGATCCAGTGATGTTTTTGGAAAGCGAAGTGATGTATGGGGACAAAAGTGATGTCCCTGATGAAGAATATTATATTCCATTAGGTAAAGCGGATGTTAAAAAAATAGGTCGTGATGTCACCATTGTTTCATATAATAAAATGATGAAAGTAGCATTAGGTGCCGCAGCTGAATTAGAAAAAGAAGGTATTAGCGCAGAAGTCATTGACTTAAGAACAATAAGACCTTTAGATTGGATGACGGTTCTCGAAAGTGTTAAGAAAACAAATAGATTAGTAATTATTGAAGAGCAATGGCCTTTTGCAAGCGTTTCTTCTGAATTAACTTACCGTATTCAAAAGGAAGGTTTTGATTATTTGGATGCTCCAATTAGACGTATTGCCAGTGCAGATGCACCAATGCACTATGCACCAAATTTAGCTGCTTTAGCAATTCCTGATGTTGCAAGATCTGTGGTTTTAGTAAAGGAATTATTAAAACAGTATAAGTAATTGGATTTGGGCTAATCCTTGTTTTGGACCTTTTATATTGTTTCACATCAATTTCACAAATCTTTTTATAAATATCCCTTACAAAGGGATATTTTTGTTTCATTCAAACATGTAATTTTTATGGGGTATTTTATTTTGATTTTATTTTGGTTAGGATGGCATATTGGTATTTATTTAATGCTTAAAAAAGCTGGGGTTGATACAGTCAAAGCCATCATTCCTATTTATAATACTTGGGAAATAGTCAAGTTGTGTGGTATTTCAAAAACTTGGTTTTGGATTCAATTAATACCAATTGCTGGACAGTTTGTAACACTATGGATTTCGATCATATTTGTAATGCATTTTAAAAGAGTGAATTTATTAAATCACTTTTTAACTGTTTTCTTTCCTTTTATTTACCTTCCTTATTTGGGTTTGTCGCAAAACGAAAAATGGCATGGAGAAGCAGCTTTACAACATTATCATAAATCAGCTTCTAGAGAATGGATTGACGCTGCAGTGTTTGCAGTAGTTGCTGCCACTTTAATTAGAACTTTTGTTTTTGAAGCTTATGTAATCCCTACAGAAAGTATGGAAAAAACTTTATTAGTAAATGATTTTTTATTTGTTGATAAAGTGACTTATGGCGCAAGAATTCCTCAAACGCCAATCAGTTTTCCATTTGTTCATAATACTTTACCTATGGCGCCTACTACGCCTTCTTATTTAAAATGGATTCAATTAGATTATAAAAGACTTCCTAGTATAAGAAACATTCAAAGGAATGATGTGGTCGTATTTAACTTTCCTGCAGGAGATACCATCATAAATTTACCTGAGTTTGGAAGTAAGATTCCTTATTATGATGTTTTAAGAAGTCCAGAGTATAATAATAATAGAGAAAAGTTACAATCGGATTATCCCATTTTAGTACATCCAATGGACAAAACGGACAATTATATCAAAAGATGTGTGGGTATTCCAGGTGATATGATTGAAGTAAAAAATAGTGATTTGTGGGTCAATGGCAAACCTGCTTTTGTGGCTCCATTTGCTCAAACAGAATATTTAGTACAAACCAATGGTACTGCAATTCCTGAAGAGTACATACAAGATACAATTGGCATCAACATGAATGAAGCCACTGCCGACTTTCAACCAGTAGAAGGCAGTCCCAATACTTTTAAAATTAACATGACGCAACATGCTGCATTAAGTTTGCAAAAATTGCCCCAAATTTTAAAAGTGACTAAGTTTGAGGATACTATGATTGGAAATACTTTTCCGAATGATGTTTCCCATTTTCAATGGTCAGTGGATCATTTTGGTCCTTTGTACATTCCTAAAAAAGGGGATGTGATTACATTAAATGATAGTACCATTCAAATTTATGGAAGATTGATTACAAATTATGAACATCATAATTTGGAACAAAAAGGAGATCAATACTATATTGATGGTAAAAAAACCACAACGTATCAAATTCAACTGAATTATTATTGGATGATGGGTGATAATCGCCATCGTTCTCAAGATAGTCGTTATTGGGGTTTTGTCCCTGAAACACATGTTGTAGGACGTGCTGCTATGATTTGGTTTAGTTATAATAAGTCAATTAGATGGAACCGATTATTTAGTGCTATTAAATAAATATTTTTAAAACCTCACAATTGTGGGGTTTTATTTTTAAATTCCTATAATGAAACAACAATTTAGCTTTGAATTTGATTATTTAGATGATATTTCGCATTTGGATATAAAGGATGCTGACTTATTAAATAAAGCCATACAAGCTACAAAAACAGCATTTGCACCCTATTCTAATTTTAAAGTAGGAGCGGCTGCTTTATTATCCAATGGTCAAATTGTAATAGGGTCAAATCAAGAAAGCGCTAGTTATCCTGTGGGTATTTGTGCCGAAAGAACCTTGTTAAATAGCATTGGTAGTCAATTTCCAAATGAAACTATTTTAAGTATGGCAATTAGTTACGATAGTCCAAAAACTGCATGTAATGAGCCTATTTCGCCTTGTGGCATGTGCCGTCAATCTTTATTAGATTATGAAAATAGGTACCAAGCTGCTATTAAAATAATCTTAGCTGGCAAAACGGGCCCAGTTATGGTAGTAAAATCTGTGAAGGATTTGCTTCCTTTTGGCTTTGATGGGTCTGTTTTAAAATAAGGTTTGTACCCCTAAAGCAAGTCTAAATTCGTGCTGTAACAGCCACTTTTTTCTTGATTTACCCCAAGCATACCCCACTAGGGATTTATCCGAACCTATGATGCGATGACATGGTATGATAATGGCAATTTTGTTTTTCCCATTTGCGTTGGCTGCTGCTCTAACCAAATTAGGATCCCCCATTTTTTTTGCTAAATCACCATAACTCAAGGTTTTTCCAAAAGGAAGTTCATGTAATTCTTTCCAAACTTTTTGTTGGAATTCGGTTCCAGATGGATCTATAGCAACTGTAAAGGAACGTCTGGTACCCGAAAAATATTCAATTAATTCCTCCATGCATTGGTGTATTACTTCGGGCATAGTGTCACTTAACGTAACTAGTTCAGGGCGGTCAGTGAAAATTATTTCTTGTATGCAATGCGCTTGTGAAGTGATTTTAATGGCTCCTATAGGACTTTGATAAATATGTGTAAATAGTTCTTCCATTAACCAATAGGTTGTCCATTATCCACGGAGTGGGTGGGGGTGAGTAAAACGACTTGATTCTGTTTATCGTATACTCCAAGTACTAAACATTCACTCATAAAGTGTGCAATTTGTTTAGGAGGGAAATTGACTACAGCTACAATTTGTTGACCAATTAAATTTTCAATATTGTAATGAGTCGTAATTTGAGCAGACGATTTTTTGATGCCTAATGAACCAAAGTCAATAGTAAGTTGGTAAGCTGGTTTTTTTGCCTCTGGAAAAGTGTTGGCAGCTATAATAGTGCCGCATCTAATGTCCACTTTAGCAAATTCATCCCATTGCAAATCATTCATATTGGTGGTTTTAAAGAAATCTTTAACTATCTAATAAATCTGCCAATAATAATAAGTCTGTTTGCTTGTATTGTAAGATGGGACTTTGAAAACATTTGGCAAATTCGGTAATCATTTTTTTGATAATTCTAAGATTAGACAATCGTTTATAATAAATATTCTTTGGTTCAATATTTGATCTTATAAAATAGTTGTCTAAATCTTTTTGTGAAAAAGCGTGTCCTGTTGTACCTTCTATGTAAAATTGAATGTATTCCTGAGGATTAGGATAAATTTCATTAGGATCCCAATCGGATGCATAAAAAGCAACAATACATTGTTTGGGAATATTAATAAAATGGGCTTCAATTTCTAATTGCTGACACAGCTCCGCATACAAAAGCGTGTTTGCAAAAGCATTGCCTTTTTTGGAAAGAAGAGGGGCAGACAATAAAAATTCTTCAGGCTTTTCATAATTTACTTCTACCCCTTTAATTTGATAATAGTGGTATAAAATATTACGTAACACATTGGCTTGTTCCAATGGAGTTAAATAATTATTTAACTCAAGCCATATATTTCTTCTAATTTTTTCAAGTTGATTACGAAGGGTGTCTTCCGCTTGTTCTGGATATTGATATTTATTAAGTAGTAAAGCGCCTTCCAGTAAAGAAGGCTCTGGTTTCATTTTCCATTCTTTGAAAGCATCCTTTAAATCTTGAAATCGAAGTTTGTAAATCATTTTTTCGATACGATCCAATGTTGCTTCATCCAATGTATTTTCCCATAAATGTTCTAAATCGGGTATGATAGGAGTACCATAATTTAGTAAACGATCCGAAATAGTATTGAATATTTCTTCGTCAGGATCGTCCATCAATTTAAATAAGGCTTTTATCTCATTGGGTGTACTCATTATTCTAAAGAGGGGTGTTAGCTAGTAAGTATGGTTGATTGAAAATATATTCAATACCCAAATCAACGTAAAATATGCGAATAAATTCGTTTAAGTTATCCCAATACTGTGGATATATTTAACAATAGTTTACATAATAAAAACTTTTTATGAACGTTCCCGT
>JAFMJX010000069.1 GCA_017853235.1 Chitinophagaceae bacterium
ATCACTTACATGTTGATGGGATTTTTGCCCTTTAATATTAGCTACAAAACCAATACCACAAGCATCATGTTCATAAGCAGGATTATACAATCCTAAGTTCTCTGTTTGCATCTTTAACAACCAATTTTATAGGATAATTCAGATAGGTATGCGATTCGTGGAAAATTACGAAATAATTGTAATTTTTATAGTAGGATATTCAATAAACTTACACACCATTAAATAAATATTAAAAAAACAACCAACTCATTGCATAATTTTAAATAACGAACGTTCGCATTATTATTCCTTGATGTAGCAATGGTAAAAATCATGGAAGTTCGAATGTGTTAAATGAACTACATGTATTGGTGTTAAGAAAAAGCAGAAAGTACAGTAAGAGGTATAAATAAATTAAGACGTAATAATATGTATTTGCATTTTATCTCTAAAACTAAATTTAGGATTTGAATTTGTTTTTTCAAAAATGCCAAAGAAACTACTTCCTGATCCACTCATGCTTGCATAAATGGCACCCTTTTCGTAAAGCTCTAATTTAATATCTTGCATTATAGGGTGTGCTGCTAAAATAGGTGCTTCAAAATCATTGATTAATTCATGTTTCCAGGTCGCAATTGGTTGTTGAATAATTTCAATAATCTTTTTGTTTTTACTACAAGGTTGTATTTGTTGGAAAGCCCATGCCGTTGAAATTGAAATTGGTGGATGTACTAAAACAATTTGATATTGATTTAGAGATAATTTTAAGGGAGATAAAATTTCACCTCTTCCTGTTGCATGACTTGCTTGATGGTATAAGAAAAAAGGGCAATCACTTCCAAGTTGTGCCGTGTATTGTAATAATGAATCTTCATGTAACTGTAACGAAAATAATTGGTTAATCATTTTTACTACAGCAGTGGCATCACTAGATCCTCCCCCTAATCCAGCTCCCATAGGAATGACCTTGTGTAAATGCATTTTAATGGGAGGCAAATTTGGAAAATCTTTTTTTAACAATTGATAAGCTTTGACACATAAATTGTCGGCATCATTACCTGGAACTTCTATTCCAGAACTAGTGAAAATAACTTCTTTGGCTGTATTTGGGTGAGGTAAAATTTCAATCATATCCTCCAAAGAAACAGGGTAAAATACGGTTTCTAAATTATGAAATCCATCTTTTCTTTTTTCAAGGATAGATAAACCCAAATTGATTTTGCAATGTGGAAATTGAATCATTTGTTAGGAATTCTTTTGCTCATTGCGTTTATTAATTTCATCGCGAATATCAATTGCTTTGATATAATCTTCTTGATCTAACACTTCGGCAAGTAATTCATTTAATTCTTGTAAACTAAGCAAAGAAAGGTCGGAGTTGTTTTTGTTTTCAGGAACGGAAGTATTCACAGATACAGCTTTTTCACTGGCTTCGTTTGCAAGGCCTGCTTGTTCTAAAATTGTATCATAAACATAAATGGGACATCCAAAACGTACTGCTAAAGCTAAGGCATCGCTTGTGCGACTATCAATTTCGATGGTGTCGTTTGCAGTGTAACAAACTAGTTTCGAATAAAAAATACCTTCTTGTAAATCACATATATATACTTCTTGTAACTGAATATCAAAAGCAGTCATGAAATTTTTCATTAAGTCATGTGTAAGGGGTCTGGAAGGATGCATATTTTCCAAAGCAACTGCAATGGCTTGTGCTTCAAAGCCACCAATGACAATGGGTAATCTTCTAGTACCATTTACTTCTCCTAAAATAACTGCGTAGGAGTTGGATTGTGTGATACTATGGGATAAGGCTACTATTTCTAATTCAATTTTTCGCATAAGATTTACAACCCTAAAGTTAAATAATTAACCTATTCGGACTGCCTGCTTTTTTTGATTGCTGCGGTTAGGGCGGGCACCACTTCAAAAGCGTCACCCACGATACCATAATCTGCTGCTTTAAAAAAGGGAGCTTCTGGATCCTTATTAATAACTACAATCGTTTTGCTTCGGTTCACCCCGGCTAAATGCTGGATGGCACCAGAAATTCCTATTGCAATATATAAGTTAGGTGCAATTTGTAAACCAGTTTGACCTACATGCTCATGGTGTGGACGCCAATCTGAATCTGATACAGGTCTGCTGCAAGCGGTTGCTGCGCCTAGTTCTTTGGCAAGGTCTAATAATATACCCCAGTTTTCCGGTCCTTTTAAACCTCGGCCTCCACTCACAACAATATTGGCTTCAGTTAAAGGAAGTTCCCCTTTCACTTTTTCAACTTCTGTCACTTTGATGGATGGAGCCGGAATATTTGATTGCATAGCAACTACTTCCGCCACATTTTCAATAGGATGTAACCCATAACAATTTTGATTGATGGCAATCACTTTAATGGGCGTAGCTATATTTATTTTTGCGAAAGCTTTACCTGAAAAAACGGTTTTAGTGACTTTGAAACCATTTTCAATTTCAGGTAAACTGCTTGCTCCAGAAACGAATCCTGCTTTTAATTTGATGGCAACAGCGGGAGCTAAAGCTTTACCATTAATATTGTGTGCGAATAATACGACACTTGCATTTAATTGAGTTGCTGCATGAGCAATGACAGTGCTATTTACTTTAACATCTAACATATTTAAAGAATCCACTGCAATATGATGCACTTTGGTGGCGCCTTGTTTCCCTAAATCTTTTATGGAAGCTTGTGTGGTTCCTAAGACCAATGCTTCTGCTGACACCCCTAATAGCTTTGCAACTGCGGCACCATAACTCATTGCTTCCAAGGAGGAAGTTTTTATTTGTTGATCTTCATGATCTATATAAACTAATACCATATCAATATTTTTTAAATAACTTTTGCTTCTTCTTTTAACAAACGAACTAATTCATCCATTTGATCGGTTGCCACTAATTTGACTCCTTGTTTAGCTGGAGGTAATTCAAAATCTAAAACCTGCGTAGATTCATTGCATGCTATAGGTTCTTGGACATGCAATGGCTTGGTACGAGCAGCCATAATGCCTCGCATATTTGGGATTCGTTGTTCCGCCATTCCCTTTTGGCAACTTACCACGACCGGAAGAATTACTTCATTGGTTTCCTCTCCACCTTCAATTTCTCTTTTGATAGTGGCTGTATTTCCTTCAATAGTAAAATGATTTGCTAAGGAAACAAACGGTAAATCTAATAGAGCGGCTATCATGGATCCAATGCTTGCGCTATTATAGTCAATCGTTTCTTTACCTGTAAAAATCAAATCATAAGCTCCTTTTTTAGCAACTTCAGCTATTTGACTGGCCACCACAAAAGAGTCATTACTCTGTACATTAATTCTTATGGCTTCATCGCCCCCTAATGCCAATGCTTTTCGTATTATAGGTTCCACTTCAGCATTACCTACAGTCACCAAATGTATGGTTGTCGCAGGATCTTTTTCTTTAAGCTCAATTGCACGCACTAAAGAATACCATTCATCATAGGGATTGATGATCCATTGAATTCCATTTTCATCCAACTTTGTATTACCTTCGGTGAAAGCAATTTTAGCAGTGGTGTCAGGGGTTTTACTGATACAAACTAAAATTTTCATAGTCAAAATTTAATTTTGGTTGTTTATGCAACTAATGCAAATATAATACTAGTAAATGGAACGTATTCAAAGAATTATTGAATTTTTACAACAACAGCCCAAGGATAATTTTTTAAGGCATGCTTTAGCGTTGGAATACCTAAAATTAGGGGAGGATTTAAAAGCGAAAGAATTATTTATGGCAGTATTAAGCGATTCCCCAGAGTATATTGGTTCTTATTATCACTTAGCAAAGTGTTTAGAAAAACTAGCAGATAAGGAAGGCGCTATTAACTGGTATGAAAAAGGGATGGAAGCAGCAAAATTAGCTAAAGATGATCATGCATTCAGAGAATTGCAAGCTGCCTACGAGGATTTAGTCTATTAGTCTTTGTGTAATTTTTTGATCAATCAGTTGGAAAAAATCTTCAGGTTTATAAGTTCTCCATGGAGCAATTTCCATCAGTTCTATATATCTGTTTAATTTTTTTTGCAAAAAATCATATTGAGCAGCAGGATGTAAGTTAACCATGACAGCCCATCCATTTTCGTCGGCTAATTCTTCATATAATTCTTCATAATAATCTCTGTCACCATTGTGAAAATTATAAATGTGTTCTCCAATAAATATGAATTTAAAAATGCCTTCATGCATGAGCAGGTCTAGGACTTCTCTTTTGAGTTCCATAATGTCATTTTCGATCGCGTCATTCCATTCTCCAATCATTTCAATAATTGCATATTGCTGTTCATAGTCTACCATTAAAATTTTAATGAATAAATTCTTACTTCCAAATTCGTCCCATTGAGGATGTATGTAATAATTATATACCGTTTGAGAAAACTCAAATTCACTATAGGTTCTGCCAAAAAAAAGGGAGCGCGGATCTTCGGCGGCGATGTATAAATGACGCCATTGAAAATAAGGTTCTACATCATGCATGAACGACTAGCTATTTGGTGTTTTGATGATAAACAATAAGTCCTTGCATTGGTGATTTAATGATGCTGCCTAGTTCCATTTCGTATACAAGAGCCAATTGTTTTATGACATCTTTAAAAGCAAATGCAACACTTCCTACAAAATGAATAGGGTATAGCCAGGATTCATTCAATTTATTTAAGTGCGTATAGAAAAAGTCATTGAGTCCATCTTCTATAATATTTTCAATCATATAATGCCCACGATGCTCACTTAAAAATGTAGCAAATGAAGCTAAATATCGGTTAGGTAGTGGTTCTCGGTATATTTTATTTAGAATCTCAGATTTATCTAACTGGTATTTTTTTTGAAAACTCAACATCAGCTCTTCATCAAAAGTGTGGTATAAAAAATATTGTAATACCTTTTTCCCTAAATAAGCACCACTTCCTTCATCGCCTAATACATAACCCAAACCTGGACTATTTTTGGTAATTTTTTTACCATTATAAAAACCAGTATTAGAACCTGTTCCCATGATACAAGCAATTCCTTTTTGTTGTTGACAAGTGGCACGCGCAGCAGCTACTAAATCGGTTTGAATATCTAGTTTTGCCTTAGGAAAAACGGTTTTAAGTGCTTTTTTTAAGGAAGTTACATTGCTAGGGTTACTTAATCCTGTACCATAAAAGTAAACTGCCTGAATTTGATTGGGGTTGATTTTTTTTGCAAATGCTTTTTGAAGTATTTCAATCATGCTTTCGGTAGACAAAAAATAAGGGCTCATGCCAATGGTTCGCACCAACTGATGTTTTTTATTTTGAACTAAAGTCCATTGGCAATTTGTAGCTCCACTATCTGCAATTAAGTAAGTACTCATATTTATATTAAGTATAAAGTGAAATTAACTAATTTAATGGATACCTTATCATCTAATACCTCTTTTTAAGCTTTAATTCATATAAATTTGCACTAATATTGAAGCGCATGCAAGAAAAAAATAGAACACACTGGAGTACCCCCTTTTCATATGCCATTATTTTGATAATAGGTATTGCAATTGGATTATTTGTAAAAGGAGGATTTTCATGGAAGACAACTTCATGGAGATCTCAAAATCCAATGGAGGAAATAATGCAAATTGTTCAGTCAAAGTATGTGGACTCTTTAGTAAATGATAGTGCGTCAATTAAATTGGCAAATTTTTATTTATCTCAATTAGATCCTCATTCGGTGTATATCCCACCTAGTGAATTAAGTGAAGTGAATGATCAATTGGCAGCAAATCTTACTGGAATTGGGATTGAGTTTCAGCAATTTCAAGATAGTTTTTATGTGACTTATGTTATTCCTGAAGGCCCTGCTTTTAAAGGAGGCATACAAGTTGGAGATGTTTTATGGAAAGTGGATGATTCACTCACCTTATCTGGTAATAAATTAACTGCTGACGAGGTTCGAAAAAAAGTCAAAGGCTTGGCTCATTCATCTTTAAAATTAACTGTGCTCAGAAATGGGAAAATTCAAAATATGCTTCTCACCAGGGCCAATGTTCCAATATCTCCCATTGACGCTTTTTATATGTTGAATGACTCCACGGGATATATTCGATTAAATAAATTTACGGATCGTACTTATGAAGCCTTCATGCAATCCTTGGATGCCTTGTTGCAAAAAGGAATGAAATCTTTAGTATTTGATTTAAGAAATAATGGAGGAGGCTTGTTATCCGAAGCAGTCGCTATTGCAGATGATTTATTAAGTGGTAATAAATTAATAGTATACACCCAAGGGGCACATTCTCCAAGAGTAGATTATTATAGTAAAAGGGAGGGTTTGTTTGAAAAAGGAACTTTAACCATTTTAATGAATGAATCATCGGCTTCGGCAAGTGAAGTTTTAGCTGGTGCTATGCAGGACTGGGATAGGGCCACTATTGTTGGAACCAGGTCTTTTGGAAAAGGGCTTGTACAACAACAATTTAATTTATCAAATGGAGGAGCTTTAAGACTAACCACAGCCAAATATTATTCTCCTTTAGGTCGCAATATTCAAAGAACTTATGAAAAAGGGAAGATTGCTTATGAAGATGATTTTATGGCTAGAGTTCATGATGATGCCCTTGGAAAACCAGACTCCAATTTTAGAGGAGAAGCGTTTAAGACCCCCAAAGGAAAAGTAGTCTATGGTGGTGGGGGGATTTATCCAGATAAATGGGTGGCTGAAACCCCCATCAAATGGGACTCTTCTTATTCATTTATTGCAGATCATAATTATTTAAATGAATTTGTGTTCCAATTTTATAAAAACCATATGAGCGAGATTCAAAAAATGAAATCTCCTAAGGAATTGATTGTGGCTTATTCAAAAGAAACTATTTTGCAAAACTTCTTAACTTTCATTGAATCAAAATCACATATTAAAAAAGGCTTTACACAAGAACAAAAGCAGCAGCTTTTTTCTCAAATTTTAGCTTCAATTTCTAGGATGAAGTGGTATAAAAATGGGTTTTATGAAGTGTATAATCAATTAGACCCGGTTTTTGCGAAAATGATTTATTAGGTAGATAATCACTGAGTTTTTTATGACGGATGTCATGTTTTTTGATGACATGACTCACTAGTGATTTGCTTTTCTAAAAGCAACTTTGTCTACATGACAAAACCTTCTTGCTATCATTGTGGTTCAAATTGTGATGCAGTTATTACGCTTCAGGAAAAAGCGTTTTGTTGCGAAGGATGTAAAATTGTTTTTCAATTATTAGACGAAAACGGCTTGTGTCAATATTATGAGTTATCTAAAATGCCGGGAATTTCTGCTAAAGGCAATTATATTTCTTCCAAATATGATTATTTAGATAATCAAGCGATACAAGATCAATTAATCCAATTTAAAAGTGAAGGCCAACATCATGTAATTTTTTATCTTCCTCAAATTCATTGTGTAAGCTGTGTTTGGTTATTGGAAAATTTACATAAAATAAATCATGGGATCATTCAATCTCAAATTCAATTTGAAAAAAAAGAAGTAAAAGTAATTTACCAACCTCAAAAAATAAACTTAAAAGAAGTGGTTCAATTATTGGCTTTTGTTGGTTATGAGCCTTTGATTCATTTAGGAGGCAATGACTGGCTAAAAAAAAAGAAAGTCAATAAAAAGCAATTGTATAAAATCGGAATAGCGGGTTTTTGTTTTAGTAATATTATGATGCTTAGTTTTCCAGAATATTTTTCAAACGATATTCGGGAATTAGGTAGTTTGAGACCTTTTTTTATATACTTGAATTTATTTTTATCCTTACCTGTTCTATTTTTTAGTGCTAGCGGCTTCTTTGTTTCAGCATACACGGGGCTACGTCAAAAGTGGTTGAATATTGACACTCCCATCGCATTGGCAATCTTGGTAACATTTGCAAGAAGTGTGTATGAAATCATCACTCAAACTGGAGCAGGTTATTTAGACAGTATGAGTGGCATTGTATTTTTTATGTTGGTTGGTAGGTGGTTCCAAGACAAGTCTTATGATTCCTTTTCTTTTGATCGTGATTACACTTCTTTTTTCCCATTGGGGGTATCTGTTTTACAGGAAGGTCAAGAAATAAAAAAACCTTTATCTGAATTGCAAAAAAAGGAAATTGTAATCATTAGAACTGGAGAAATGGTTCCAGCAGATGCAATTTTACTAACCAATGGGGCTTATATTGATTATAGCTTTGTCACAGGTGAAAATGCACCCCTTGAAATTTTTAAAGGTAATACAGTGTATGCAGGTGGAATTCAAAAAGGAAGATTGATACAATTGGAAGTGATTAAACCCGTTGGCCAAAGTTACATTACTGAATTATGGAATAATCCTTTATTGAACAACATAAAGAATACGGACAAGTCTTTTGTACATCCATGGAGTAGATATTTTACTCTCATTTTATTCGCCATTGCTATCTCCAGTGGTGTGTATTGGTATTTTGTAAATCCACATCAAATACTATCAGTTGTCACTGCAATTTTAATTGTGGCTTGCCCTTGTTCATTATTATTGACAGTAACTTTTACCTATGGAAATGTATTAAGGTGGTTAGGTAAAACTAAAATGTATTGTAAAAATGCAAGTGTGATTGAAGTAATGGATACTATTGATAACATTGTTTTTGATAAAACTGGCACATTAACAAATCATGACTGTTCAAAGTTGGAATATTT
>JAFMJX010000070.1 GCA_017853235.1 Chitinophagaceae bacterium
ATGAGAACTGGCGAAAATATTGCAGTAAAAATCATAGAAATTGGCACAACCGAAGTAAAGTATAAAAAATTGGACAACTTAAATGGGCCAAGTTTTTCAGTTCTTAAGTCAGATCTATCTATGATAAGGTTAGAAAATGGCAACAAGGAAGATTTTAGTAGTATTAAAAAAAATGAATATGTCAAAGCAGATGAAAATCTTTTTCTCAAAGGGCAAAATGATGCTTCTTTATATTATAAAGGATACAAAACAGCAGGAACTAGCACTTTAGTTGCTACAGGTGTACTACCTTTTTATGGAATATTTTTAGGAATTGCTCCTGCTGTCTTATGTGCTTCTGCTGCTCCACAAGAAGAAAATTTAAGTTACCCAGATATTAATTTAATGAAAAACGAACAGTATGCAGCTGGATACAAACAAAAGGCTAAACAAATAAAAACTAAAAAAGTAATAGGCAATTATGTATCTGGAATTGCAATGCAAGGAGGTTGGATTTTAGTTTTTTTCATCGGGTTAATAAGCACTTCACGTTAGTAATATAATATTTTTCAATTTTTATTCTATTAATTTAATTAAGCAATTTTATATGAAAAAAATAATAATAGTAATTTTAATTTCTTTTTTCTTAAACTCCTCTAAAGCGCAAGACACTTTAACAATGAGAAATGGTGAAAATATTCCAGTTAAAGTTATTGAAGTAGGCACTTTGGAAGTAAAGTATAAAAAATTGGATAATTTAAATGGGCCCACTTTTTCAGTTCTAAAATCAAATTTATCAAAGATTATTTATGAGAATGGAACTAAAGAAGATTATGGTCAGTTTATTGATAATGAATTTGCGCACGGTCAAAAAGATGCTTCAGAATATTATCACGGATACAAAACAGCAGGGAATAGCACTTTAGTTGCAACGGCAATTCCATATGCAGGGGCTATGATTGGATTTGCATACTTAAAAATTTGCTATGCTACAGTACCAAATGATGAAAATTTAGGTTACCCCGACTATAACTTGATGAAAAATCCAGAATATGCGAGGGGGTATATTCAGAAAGCACAAAAAATTAAAAAGCAAAAAGTATTAAATAATTTTTTGCTAGGACTTGTATTGAATTTTGGTCTTTCAACGGCATTTTTCATGGATAACAAATAAAATATTCAATTATTATATAAACATTAACTAAAAATTAAAAAAAAATGAAACACCTATTATTAAGTTTTCTTGTATCGGCATCTTTAATTGCTTGTACCGATGCTAGTAAAAAAAATGAAACCACTGAAACAAAAGCTACTACAGTAGAGCACATTTACAAACCAACCTATACTGACAATTTCAAAATTGGTGATCAAAAAAATGTTTTACTAGTTGAGCAATTTCATAAAGTATTGTTTGAAAAAGATTTTAAACAAGCAGGAGAAATGATATCTGATACAGCATTGTTTAATAATGAAGATGGATCAACTTTAAAAGGAAAAGCTGCAATCTTAGATTATATGCAAAAAAGTTTTGCTGAAATTACTTTCAAAAATTATCATATAACTGCTATTTTATCTGTAGTTGGTGAAAATGGTCATCAATGGGTAGACGTTTGGGATGATGCGGAATTAGTTACTCCTGACGGTAAATCTCAGAAATACCAATGGGTGGACGCTTTTAGAATTGACAATGGAAAGATTGTTCACTTTGTAGGATTTGGTAAAGCAGTAAAATAAAAAATTATAGTTTTCAAAAAACTACAAAAAAGGCCTCTAGAGATAGAGGCCTTTTTAATTTATTCATAATAATAATTAAATTATTGAATTGACTTTCTAGGAATTTTTTCATCTGCCATGGCAGCATGATAAATATAAGAAGCCATTATAGTAGCATTCTTCATAAGGTCTTCGGGTTGAATACCTTCAAGATAATCTAGATTAGTATGACCTGCAGTACCAGGTGTTCGATCTTGTAAAAATTGAAATCCAGGAAGTCCCACTTCATCAAAAGAAACATGATCTGTACTACCCAAACTTTGATTAGACACCATAGTCATGCCTAAATCATGAAAAGGCTCCATCCATGCAGTAAGCATAGGACGCGCAGCTTCGTTTCCCTGTAAGTAAATTCCACGATATTGACCAGCACCATAATCTTGATTAAAGTAAGCAGACAAAAGGTCATATTCAGGTTTTACTCCAATAGATGAATTACGAGGATCTCCAAAATGTTTCTTGACATAAGCACGAGATCCATAAAGACCTTGTTCTTCACCCGACCATAATGCAATTCGAATGGTGCGTTTTGGTTTGACTCCCAATGTTTTGAGTATTCGCATTGCTTCAAGGGCAACTGCACAACCTGATGAGTTATCACTTGCATTAGGACTTCCATGCCAAGTATCAAAATGAGCCCCAACCATCACTACGCCTTCCTTTGGATCTTTACCGGGAATTTCTCCTACTAGGTTCATCGCTTGCTCTACCTTATCTCCTATTTTATTTCTAATTTCCACTTCAATTTTTACTCCAATTCCTCGTTTAAGAATACGATACATCCTATTGTAATGTTCGGGTGTTACGGCAAGTATGGGTACAGAATTTTGCATTCCTGCTGCACTCCATCCATCTTCTCTCACACCAGGACGAGAATACGCTGGAACAATCCCTAACCTATTGCCATCTGTTTGTAAAACCACTGCTACATTTTCTGATTTTAAAAATGCAATTCTTTCCACAGCTGTAATAGCAGTTGGATTTGAAATAACCCTAGCTGGTTTAGGTTTAATGGGAACGATAGTTGTTTGTTCAATTGATATTAGTTCATCATTATTGTAGCGATGCACTCCATTGGTAAGTGTTTGAAGGTCTATGGCAACCGGATTGGAAATTAATACTGCTTTCCCACTTAATTTGCCTCGTAATGCATCCATGTCATCTTTTGTTTGCAAATCAACAATAATGGCATCTGCATTCACTTTTCCTTTTGAACTTGCCGTATATGCAACCGGATAAGCAGTTAAAGGGGAATAATCGGGGGCTAACATATGCACAGATACATATTCATTGTCCCATGTGACACCATAATCCATATAGGATTCACTATTTACTTGGCTTAAACCCATTTTTTTCATTTCATCTAAAGCCCAAACTTGTGCATGTTGCATATCCTTAGATAAAGTAAGACGAGCGCCAAGTACGTCAACTATATAGGACTCATATTCCATCACTTTTGAATGTTGTAATCCTTCCTCACGAATACGTGCCACCATTGCCCAATCTACCAAGCTGGGTAGTACAAAAGCAAATGAAGTCATTATAACTACCAAAAATGAAACAATGCGAATCAACTTATTTTTCAAAATAGCATTCATATCATAATATTTAAATATAAAATTGTTGAATCTAAAATTCTTTTTTACAAATTACCAAAAGATTTTAGTAAATCAGTTTTTTGGCAATACTTATTTATATATTTTTGAGCTCTTTATATGAATAAAATTTTTGGATTAATTTTTGTAGTTCTTTTAGCAAATAATGCATCTGCGCAAGAAAAAAATCTGGCAGCATTAAAAATCAATACCCCTATTAAAATAGATGGAATATTAGATGAAGCTGTTTGGCAACAAGCCGCAATAGCTGATAGTTTTATTGTCAATTTTCCAACATTCGGTGTCCCTGCAAAACAAAATACACAAGTAAGAGTTTTATATAGTGATCAAGCTGTATATATAGGTGCTTATTTATTGGATGACCCCAAACTAATGCGTAAACAATTAACTGCACGAGATGGAGAATCTCGACAAGATGTAGATTATTTTAGCGTTTTTTTTGACACCTACAATGATAATCAAAATGGCTATCAGTTTTTAGTAACTGCCAGAAACGTACAGTCTGATGGAAGATTAGTGGCAAATAAAGTTTCACAGTTTGGATTACCAACTGATTATACTTGGGATGCTGTGTGGGAAAGTAAAGTTACAATGCAAAAAGATGGTTGGATTGTAGAAATGAAAATTCCATATTCAGCTTTACGATTCTCTAAAAAAGAAATTCAAGATTGGGGCATTAATTTTCAAAGATATATTAGGCGAAACAATGAAGGTTCTTTTTGGAATAAAGTGGATCCAAAACAAAATGGATTTGTAAATCAATTTGGAAATTTAACAGGAGTAGAAAAAATCATACCACCCCTTAGATTATCGCTGTTGCCTTATGTTACAGCTGGCGTTAGAACAACACCGCTTGCCAACGGCAAAACTAATGTAAATTTTTTAAGAAATGGTGGTATGGATTTAAAATATGGTGTGAATGAAAGTTTTACTTTAGATGCCACTTTAATACCCGATTTTGGTCAAGTAGTTTCAGATAATGTAGTACTAAACCTTACTCCCTATGAAGTTCAGTTTCAAGAAAATAGACCTTTTTTTACAGAAGGACTAGAACTGTTTAATCAATCAGGATTATTTTATTCTAGAAGAGTAGGAAGCACTCCTAGTAATTATCAGGCAGTAAATAACCAAGTCAATAATGATCCAAATTTAAGAGTAATTACAAATCCTGGTATTACTCAATTATACAATGCATCAAAATTTTCTGGAAGAAATAAATCTAAATTAGGCATAGGGATATTTAACGCAATTACAGCACCCATGTTTGCAATAATTGAAAATAAAACAAATGGCGTAAGAACTAGTATCGAAACAGAGCCCCTTACGAATTATAACATTTTAGTATTAGATCAAGCATTAAAAGGAAGATCATCTATTACATTTACAAATACAAATGCACTTCGCAGTGGCGGAAACAGAAATTCAAATGTGAGCGGTCTTGACTTAAATTTATTTGATAAAAATAATCAGTATAATTTTACTTGGGGTACCAGGTTGAGTGCTATCACAGGAAATAATAAATATAATGGATATGCCAGTTATTTACAATTTGCAAAAGTAAGTGGGAACTGGCAATACAGCTTATCAAATACGATAGAATCGGAAAAATACGATCCAAACGATTTGGGGTATCTAAAATCGCCTAATGAATTTTCGGCAATTGGAAAAATTGGATATTACATTTTCACACCCACAAAAAATTTTATTAGTCAAAATTATTCAATAAGCGTGTCTCCTATTTATTTATATGAGCCATTTAAATTTTCAAGTGTTTTAGTAAAAGGATCCGGTTTTTGGGTATTCAAAAATTTTTGGGACATTACATTAACTTCTTTTTATCAACCTGTTTGGCAGCGTGATTTTTTTGAGATGCGAACACCTGGTAAATCTATGAAACGCACCCCTTTTTGGTATACTGGAATAAATGGCAGCAGCGATAGTAGAAAAAGTTTTTTTATACGTTACACTATAGGTATTGCCGAAGCTCCTAACTTTCCTCTAGATTCCTATAATAATATTGAAATTGGCCCACGTTATCGTTTTAACGAACATTTTACTTTAGACATTGATTTAAACAGACAAGTAGATAATGGTCAATACGGTTTTGCTTTTAGGGAAACAAACGGAGAGCCCATTGCAGGACGTCGAAAAAACACTAATTTTTCAAGTATATTAAGTGGTATTTATAATTTCACTTCAAATATGAATTTGACCATGCGTGCACGCCACTATTGGAGTCAAGTTTTATATACTCATTTTTATTATACAGATGCAAATGGAGATTTTCTGCCACATGCTTTTGTAGATGGTAAAGACCAAAATTTCAATGCCTTTAATTTAGACATGTTTTATACCTGGGATTTTAAATATGGCAGCAAACTTATTGTAGGATGGAAGAATGCATTAGGATCCGATTTTGCAATTGATGGTTTACAATACAACAAGTATACCAAAAATTTATCTCAAGTATTTCAACTGCCTCACGGAAATGAATTTAATATTAGACTGATCTATTATATTGATTATTTAACATTACAAAAAAAGAAAAGTTAATTTATTTTAGATCAAATGGGAGCAATTATTAATAAACCCATAAATATATTAAGTGACTTTGTATTTTCTTAAATTTTTAAAGATTTTTTATCCCAACAACTATTAACTTTAATGGATTCAATTTTTAAATAAACATTATGAAGATGAAAATTTTTATTGGTCTCTCTTTCTTGTTCATTTTATTTTCTGCCAATGCTCAAGATAGAATTTCTAGTTCCATAAATTCCAACTGGCAATTTTGTAAAGGGGATACTTCAAAAGCAACTTCATCCAAAAAATGGAGTTTAGTTTCTATTCCACATACATGGAATAGCGAAGATGTGAGTGACGAAGAACCCGGTTATTATAGAGGCGAAGGATGGTATAAGAAAAGTATTATTATACCAACTAGTTGGAAGGAAAAAGAAGTTTATTTATATTTTGAAGGAGTTGGTCAAGTTGCTGAAGTATATTTAAATGGAAAATTTGTAGGCAAACATATTGGGAGTTATAATGCTTTTACATTTCCCATTACTCATTATTTAAATTATGAATCTGAAGCAAAAGGTAATAATGAAATTTTAATTAAAGTGGACAATAGTCACGATGAGAATATTCCTCCTTTGTCGGCAGATTTTACATTTTACGGAGGCATTTATCGTGACGTGTATGTGAAAGCAATCAATAAAATACATTTTGATGCAGATAACTATGCATCATCAGGCATTTTTATTACTACCCCAGTAGTAAATAGCAACAATGCTATCGTGAATATAAAAGGAAGTTTAATCAACAAAACAGAAAGTAAACGTAAACTAATTATTAGTAATAAAATTTATACAAACGATGGCAAATTATTTAGCGAACAAAATAATTCATATGTTCTTAATTCCGGTCAAAAAACAGAATTTCAACAAGCCATAAAAAATATCAAAGAGCCTCATTTATGGTCATTAGATGACCCCTATTTATACAGAGTAGTTTCAACAATATACGATGCCGCTAATAATCAAAAATTAGACGAAATAGTAAACCCAATAGGTTTTCGTTGGTTTAGTTTTGATGCTGAAAAAGGGTTTTTCTTAAATGGGAAATCAATAAAATTAATAGGTGCTAGCAGACATCAAGATTACAAAGGATTAGGCAATGCTTTATCTGATGCCATGCATGTTCAAGATGTTGAACTGTTAAAAGAGATGGGGGGCAATTTTTTACGTATCGCGCATTACCCTCAGGATCCAGCAATCATTGAAGCTTGTGACCGATTAGGTATTCTAACTTCTGTGGAAACCCCAATAGTAAATAGAATTACCGAATCAGAAGCATTTGCTATGAATGCCAAAGAAATGCATACAGAAATGATTAGGCAATATTACAATCACCCAAGTCTCATTATATGGACTTATATGAATGAAGTATTATTAATGCCTAGATATGCGAAAGGATCGGAACAGCAAGAAAACTATTTTAAAGCTGTTACAAATTTGGCACAAGAATTAGAAAATATAACGCACCAAGAGGACAGCATTAGATATACAATGATACCTAATCATGGTGCCTTTGAATTATACAATAAAGTGGGATTAACAAAAATTCCAAAATTAGTTGGCTGGAATTTATATCAAGGTTGGTATAGCGGAACATTGCAAGATTTTGGAAAATTTTTAGACAACCATCATAAAGAACTCCCAAATAAACCTGTTTTAGTTGCCGAATATGGATCTGATGCTGATATTAGAATACATAATTTCAAACCAGAAAGGTTTGATAAATCAATAGAATACACCACACAATTGCATCTTTCCTATTTAAAAGACATACAAAAAAGACCTTTTGTTGCAGCTGGCATTATTTGGAATTTAGCTGAATTTAATTCGGAACAAAGAATTGAAACTACACCTCATATTAATGCAAAAGGATTATTAACATGGGATAGAAAACCAAAAGACAGCTATCGCTTTTATCAATCTAATTTACTAAAAACCCCTTATCTCCAAATTGGATCAAAAGAATGGAATAAAAGAACCGGATTTGCTATTTCTGATACCGCACAAATTTGCATTCAACCTATCACCATTTTTACTAACCAAAATAAAGTTACACTAAAATTAAATGGTAAAAATATAGGCACGAAAGAAACAAATCAAGGAATAGTTAATTTTGAAGTTCCATTTATAAATGGATGGAATGAAATTAGTGTTAGCTCAAACGAAAATGGCATAGAGATTTCAGATAATGTGAATATTCAATTCAATATGTTGACCCAAAACTTACAAAACAAAGAAATACCTTTTACTTCAATGAATATAAGCATGGGTGATAAGCGATTCTTTTTTGATGATAAAACAGGGCAAACATGGATACCCGAACAGCCATACAAAACAGGTAGTTGGGGATATATTGGAGGTGAGTTGTTTACTGTAAAAGGAAGTACAAGAACTGGCTATGGCACTACAAAGGATATAATTGGCACTGAATTAGAACCTATATATCAAACACAACGAATTGGTATTCAACAATTTCGATTTGATGTACCTGATGGCGAATACGAACTTACTTTCCATTTTGCTGAATTATTATCCACGGCCATAAGCAATGACCTTGTATATAATTTAGGTGGGGCTACTGCAATAGAAGAATACAAAGAAAGAAGCTTTAATATTTTAATGAACGGCCAGGAAA
>JAFMJX010000071.1 GCA_017853235.1 Chitinophagaceae bacterium
AAATTAAAAAGCCTTTTTGACTCTAATTATTTAAAATTTCAATAACTAATATATTACTAAGTCATTAAAAATAATTTCAATTTATAGATTAAAATATGAATACATTTTTTGATTACAATAATGAACAAGTTGCTAATCTTCCATTACATTTAAGAAAATATATAGTTGAACAAGAATATGAAAAATACACTTCAATAAATCATGCTGTATGGCGTTATGTAATGCGTCAAAATTATAGCTTCTTAAAAAATGTAGCCTATTACCCTTACATACCAGGTTTAAAAAAAGCGGGTCTTACCATTGAAAAAATTCCAAGTTTGCAAGAAATCAATGATGCATTACAAGATATTGGGTGGGGCGCCGTAACCGTTGATGGTTTTATCCCACCAGCAGCCTTTATGGAATTTCAAGCCTACCGTGTTTTGGTGATTGCGGCAGATATTAGACAACTTGAACACATAGAATACACATCAGCACCAGATATTATTCATGAATCAGCTGGACATGCTCCAATAATAAGTGAAACTAAATACAATCAATACTTAAGTTATTTGGGGAAATTAGGTACCAAGGCTTTATTTTCTTCAAAAGATTATGAATTATATGAATCTATTCGTGCTCTTTCAATTTTAAAAGAAGTCCCCAATGTTGATAAAGAGGAATTAGCAAAAGCTGAAGCAAAAGTCTTATTCAATCAACAAAACTTAGGGGCCCCATCAGAAATGGCACTTTTAAGTAGACTACAATGGTGGTCTGTAGAATATGGATTAATTGGTGATCTTGATAATCCTAAAATATACGGTGCTGGTTTACTGTCTTCTATTGGAGAAAGCGCCTCATGTATGCGTCCGGAAGTAAAAAAAATACCATATACAATTGACGCTATCAATTTTAGTTACGACATCACTAAAGAACAACCACAACTATTTGTAACACCAACTTTTCAAAATTTAATTGATGTATTAAAACAATTTGAAAACAAAATGGCGTACAGAGTGGGTGGTCTTAAAAGTATTTTAAAAGCAAT
Source organism: Chitinophagaceae bacterium (assembly GCA_017853235.1). GTDB lineage: Bacteria > Bacteroidota > Bacteroidia > Chitinophagales > Chitinophagaceae > Sediminibacterium. Next base: position 1,028 of record JAFMJX010000071.1, read on the forward strand.
TGAGTGTAAAAATATATGTACTGCAACTTTTAGTTCTGGCATTCAAGTTTCTGGTGTTTTTAGTGAGGTGTACAAAGACAAAAAAGATGAAATTAAATATATTAAAACAATTGGCCCTACAACTCTTTGTTTTAACGAACAACTTATTACAGGACACGGACCCCAATATCACGCTGATGGCTTTGGTTCTCCTGTTGGTCAACTTTTAGATTGCAACAAAAAATTAGAAGAATTTACAAAACAAGATTTAATTCAGTTTGGTTTAGTTTTAGACACCCCTGTTTATTTGAAATTTGAAAATGGTATCGTTGTAAATGGAATACTGAAAAATATTTATTTCAAAAATGATAAATTAATTCTTCTTACTTTTGAAAAATGTTCTGTAACTGATACCGATGGTAATTCCTATTTTGAGCCATCCTGGGGAAATTACGATATGGCTGTAGGTGATTCAATTCAGTCTGTTTTTAATGGTACTGCTGATAAAAATATTTTTGAAGACCAATTGTATGTTTCTCCTCAAAGAACTTTTCAGCAAAACTATACAGATAAGGATTTAAAATATCAATATTTATTTCAACAAATCAGAAACTTTAGGGAACTTGAAAAAAAGGATGATACACTATTTAAGATTTGGCATACATTGCAAAATGAATTTTCAGAAGATTGGTTAGGAGCACTTGAAATTTTGGAGTTAGTTGATACCGATCCTAATAATTCGAATTTAGCAAGCGAAATTAGAAGTTATTTAAATTCACAAAAAAAGAGGTACCCTAAATTCAAAAAATTAATCACAGATGGGTTGAGTATAATTGATTCTAAATTGAAGTTTGAATAATCTCCCACGCAACTTGAATTGATTGACTTGATAAAGCTGATTTAATTTTTAAGATAGTTGCCTCAGAAAAATGAGATTTAACTTTTAAACTATCATCTGGTAACATATTAATATTTGCGAGTTGCGCTTTTTCATTATTGGTCAACAAATTAGAAGTAAGGATTCCTATAGGAAGTTGATCAAAGCCAATCCCCAATTTTGTATTTGGCTTTTCCACTTTAAATAAATTTTCTTCAGTAATTCTGGCATACCAATCACCCCCTAATCTAGCCACCAAATCTAATTTAGCTTGATCAATATTATTATTTGCATCTAGCACTTCCTCTTTTATATGTATTTTCTTAATGAATGCTAAAACTAAATTTCCCGCACCCGCTTTTTCACCTAAAGTAACCACTTCTTGAATAATACACTCAAGTTGTATAGGCGCTTCAGCTACCCTAGGTGGTTTTACAAGTTCAGAAGCTAATGCTGTAAATCCTGCTTTTACAAATTCATTGGTGCCCTTTGGATAATCACAACTTGTTAATGACATTTGTTGCACCATTTCATAGTTCACAATGTTAATTACGCATTCTGGAACCAATTTTATATTTTCAAGTGTATGTTTTGTTGTATTATCTCTTACTCTTCTTGAAGGTGAAAAAATACAAACTGGAGGATTCATGCTAAATATATTAAAAAAACTAAAAGGACTAAGATTTACATTGCCATCCAAATCAATTGTGGAAGCAAAACAAATAGGCCTTGGGGCAATAGCATATTGTAAATATTGTTGTATTTGTTGCGTACTTAATTGATCTGTTGATAAGGTTAGCATCTGAAATTATGTTTATTCAATTATTTTTTTAAAGAAAGTATAGACCAATCCGTTGATTCTGCTTTAATGGTATTAACTAATGATCCTAAACCATCTATTTGCATTGTCACGACATCATTTGGTTGTAGCCACTGTGGTATATAGTTAGGGTTTATTAATTTACCCGTACCATTTAATTCTAAAAAACAACCAGTACCCACTGTACCAGAACCAATAACTTCACCAGGATAAATTGTGACTCCATAGGATACTCTCTCAATAATTTCAGCAAAAGTCCAGTCCATATCTTTTACGTTACCTTCTGAAACTAATATATCGTTTACCCAACATTTCATAGATAAGTTATAATTGTTTCCTACATGTCCTTGTTTAGCTGGAACCAAACATGATTCTAATTCATTGGGTGTAACTAACCATGGTCCAATTACCGTAGAAAAATCTTTTCCTTTTGCTGGTCCTAAATTTAATAGCATTTCTTCCATTTGTAATTTTCTCGCACTAAGATCATTCATGATGGTAAAACCTGCAATGTAATTATCAGCATCTTTTGCTTTTATATTTCTACCTTCTTTACCTATCACAATGGCAATTTCTAATTCAAAATCAAGTTGCTGAAAATGATCTGGCATACAATACACATTTCCCGGTCCTTGAACTGCATTGTGATTCGTAAAATAAAATATAGGATATTGATCAAATTCTTGAATCATTTCTACTCCTCTGTTTCTTCTAGCAGCTGCTACATGTTGACGAAATGCATACCCATCTCTACAAGAAATAGGACGAGGCACTGGTGCTAACAATTCCACATCTTTAACAGGAGAAATTAAATTTTGAGCCCCTACCATAGATAGAAGCTTTTTTTCAGCTTCTTGCTTTATTTTATCATCTAATTTTAAGAAACTAATAATGTCGTTGGAGAGAGTTTCATTGACTTCATGAAGGGGATAAATTTCATTCTTCACCACTGCCCCTATTTTAACTTCCCCATTTTGTAAATAACTAACTAATTTCATTGATTATCAATATTTTATGAAGTATTTATTTTCCTTTAATTATGTTAGAAATGAGAAGATGATTCTTTCTCAAAGTTAAAAATAATATTTTATCTTTTGCTAATAATTGTTAGTATTGTGGTGCTTGAAAATGTAATTTATGCCAATATACCACACATTGGGAAAGATTCCCGCAAAAAGACATACCATATACAGACAACCTAATGGAAAACTGTATGCAGAAGAGTTGGTTTCAACAGAAGGATTCTCAGGAATGTATTCTTTAGTTTATCATACGCATCCTCCTACCATTGTTAAATCATTAGGTAATCCATATTCAGTGGAACCTAAAATTGCAAAAGAAAAACATTTACGTCATACTAGTTTATTAGGTTTTAATATCAAACCTGAAGATGATTATTTAAAAAGCAGAAAACCTGTTTTAGTAAACGCTGATTTACAAATTTCTTTAGCTGCTCCAAAAAAATCAATGACAGATTATTTTTATAAAAATAGTCAGGCCGATGAAGTAATCTTTATACATAAAGGTACAGGCACATTAAAAACTGGATTTGGAAAAATTAAGTTTTCTTATGGAGACTATCTGATAGTTCCAAGAGGTACTATTTATCAAATAGAATTTAATGACGAAAACAACAGACTATTCATTATTGAAAGTTATAGTCCTATTCGTTTTCCTAAGCGTTACCAAAATCAGTTTGGGCAGTTAATGGAACATGCCCCTTTCTGTGAAAGAGATATTAGACGACCCAATGAATTAGAAACTTTTGATCAAGAAGGTGATTTTAAAATATTAATAAAAAAGCAAGGCTTAATTTATCCATACGTTTATGGTACCCATCCTTTTGATTTTATTGGTTGGGATGGATATCATTATCCATGGGCATTTTCTATACATAATTTTGAACCAATTACAGGTAGAGTTCATCAACCTCCTCCTGTTCACCAAACATTTGAAGCTCACAATTTTGTAATCTGCTCCTTTGTACCTAGAAAATACGATTATCACCCTGAATCCATTCCTGCTCCTTATAACCATAGTAATGTAGATAGTGATGAAGTGTTGTATTATGTCGATGGAGATTTTATGAGTAGAAAATCAGTGGTGCAAGGCCAAATAACACTTCATCCAGGAGGAATACCACATGGACCACATCCTGGTAGCGTAGAAAAATCAATTGGTAAAGAAAAAACGGACGAATTAGCTGTCATGATTGACCCTTTTAAACCTTTGATGATTACAGAAGATGCATTATTAATTGAAGATGAAAACTATCACAAAAGTTGGCAACATAATATAGAATAAAAAATAATTACAAAAATAAATCATATCAAATAACAATGGGAAGCAATGAAATTTATCAGGACTTTTTACCACTAATAGGAACTGATTACGTAGAGTTATATGTGGGAAACGCAAAACAAGCTGCACATTATTATAAAACGGCTTTTGGTTATCAAAATTATGCATATAGTGGCCCAGAAACCGGTGATAAAGTAAAAGTATCATATGTTTTAGTTCAAGAGAAAGTAAAATTAATTTTAACTACCCCTTTGCATTCCAATAATGAAATTGCAGAACATATAAATAAACATGGCGATGGAGTAAAAGCAATTGCACTTACTGTAGTGGATGCTTATGACGCATTTGAGCAAACAGTAAAGAGAGGTGCCAAGCCTTACATGAAGCCTCAAACTATACAAGATGAAAATGGAGAAATAAAAATGAGTGGTATACATATATATGGCGACACGGTACATTTATTTGTAGAAAGAAAAAATTACAATGGCATATTCATGCCAGGATTTAGAAAATTAGAAAATAGCTATAACCCAACACCAGTTGGACTTAAATATATTGATCATTGTGTAGGAAATGTGGGGTGGAATCAAATGAACACCTGGGTAAAATTTTATGAGGAAGTCATGGGATTTAAAAATATTCTAACTTTTGATGACAAGCAAATTTCAACAGAATACTCTGCCCTCATGAGCAAAGTGATGAGCAATGGAAATGGATTTGTAAAATTTCCTATCAATGAACCTGCGGAAGGAAAAAAGAAATCTCAAGTAGAAGAGTATCTAGATTTTTATAAAGATGCCGGTGTACAACATATTGCAATTTCAACCGATAATATTGTTGATACCGTTGAAAAATTAAGTAGTCGAGGTGTAGAATTTTTAAATATTCCTTCCACTTACTATGACGATTTATTAGACCGAATAGGACCCATTGATGAAGACGTTGAGCCACTTAAAAAATTAGGCATACTTGTGGATAGAGATGATGAAGGGTATTTATTACAAATATTTACCAAACCGGTTGAAGATAGACCTACATTATTTTTTGAAATTATTCAAAGGAAAGGAGCCAAATCTTTTGGTGCAGGAAATTTCAAAGCCTTATTTGAAGCTTTGGAAAGAGAACAAGATTTGCGAGGTAACTTATAAAAGTAATTCAATCAAAAGCCATTTCTGGGATATCACCATCTATGATGAGTTTCCCAAGAGTGGCTTTTTTTATTGTGTCAACTGAAACACCTGGCGCTCTTTCTAACAATTTAAATCCTCCTTGAGGTAATATTGATATAACTGCAAGTTCAGTGACAATTTTTTTCACACATCTAATGCCTGTAAGTGGTAAAGTGCACTTAGGTAGTAATTTACTTTCTCCAGATTTATTTACATGTTGCATAGCTACAATAATATTTTTTGCTGATGCAACTAAATCCATGGCCCCTCCCATCCCTTTGACCATTTTACCAGGTATTTTCCAATTAGCTATATCCCCATTTTCAGAAACTTCCATTGCACCCAATATTGTTAAATCAATTTTTTGTGCATGAATCATACCAAAACTCATTGCTGAGTCAAATAATGCAGCACCTGGCATCATTGTAATTGTTTGTTTACCAGCATTAATTAAATCTGGATCAACTTCGGACTCAGTAGGGAAAGGTCCCATACCCAAAAGCCCATTTTCTGACTGAAAGCATACTTCAATATTTTTAGGGATATAATTTGCTACCAAAGTGGGTATACCTATTCCCAAATTCACGTATGAATTATTTTGAATTTCTTTTGCAATTCTTTTTGCAATTGCTTCTTTATCTAACATTTGAAAAATAGGTTTATAATTATTCTCTTATGGTTTTCTTTTCAATTCTTTTTTCATAATGACTGCCTTGAAAAATTCTATGTACATAAACACCCGGTGTATGTATTTGATTGGGATCCAGTTCACCTGGTTCAACTAATTCCTCTACCTCGGCAATTGTGATTTTTCCTGCCATTGCCATCACAGTATTAAAATTTCTTGAAGTAGCTTTAAAAATAAGATTTCCAGCCGTATCTCCTTTCCAGGCTTTCACTATAGCAAAATTAGATTCAAAAGCTTGCTCTAATAAATAATCTTTACCATTGAAATTTCTAATTTCTTTGCCAAATGCGACTTCAGTTCCTATACCTGCTGGCGTGAAAATTGCTGGCATTCCATATCCAGCGGCCATGCATCTAAATGCCAAAGTTCCTTGCGGTATTAATTCAACATCAAGTTCCCCAGAAAGAAGCTGTCTTTCAAATTCAGCATTTTCTCCCACATAAGAAGAAATCATTTTTTTGACTTGCTTTTGGTGTAACATTAATCCTATACCAAAATTATCAACACCTGCATTATTGGATATACAAGTAAGATTTTTTACACCTTTTTTTACCAATGCTTCTATACAATTTTCTGGAATCCCACATAAACCAAATCCGCCCATCAAGAGAGTATCCCCATCTTGAATGTCAGCAATAGCTTCCTCTGCGCTAGCAAATTTTTTATTAATCATACAAGTTAGTTTTTATAAACTTTAGTACATGAAATTATTGTGAATTAAATTGAAATCTAAAGCTTATTTTTCAAAATCTTACAATCCAATGATTTTATAAAGAATTCTATGATTCTTAGTAATGAAATACAATTGGATTTAATTGAGTATCTATAATTTCTCCAATCTTTGCGCCAGGACACCAAGTTTCCCAGTCGTTAATTTGATTTTTGTTTTCAGGATTTTTTAATACCATATCCTGATCCATATAAATAACAGTCATCACTTTACGCATTTCATTGGTACTATTTGCTCCTGCTCTATGAAAAACCCAACCACTATGAAAACTAACTTCTCCCAAATCAAATGGTTCAATGACATGTTTAAAATCCGTGACCTTTAACTTTTGTTGTATTATTGCTTCACTTTCATCACTTATCTCTAAATCACGACCTTCAACAATCTGGTGACTTCCAGCACTAAATTCCAAGGGACCTAATTCCAGTGGTGTTTCCTGTAGGGGAATCCATGCTGTAATTGTTTTATCTGACGCCAAAGGCCAATAGTATTGGTCCGCATGCCATGGGGTTATGCCTCCACCCCCTTCTTTAAATAAAGCTTGATCATGATAAATACGTACACCATTAGTTTGCATTAATTGGGTAGCAATGTGTCCAAGTCGTTTACTAAACACAAGCTCTTTAACAACTTCATCTTGTGTCCATAAATTAAATAATTGTAAAAAAGCTTTGCCATAAGTACTTCTTTCTTCTAAAGATCTATGTTCTTGATTCATTATAGCTACCCTATTTGAAACAGCTTCGTTTAAGTAGGCGAGTGTATGACTATCAAAAACTTGTTTCAATTTAATATACCGATGTTCATCGTAAAATTTAATTTGACTATCATCTAACTGGTATGGTTGATTTAAATGCTCCTGTATGGCTTTTGGAATAATAGACATAAAAATTACATTGATAAAAATGATCAAATATCTAATTTGAAGTTACTTAAATTGTAGCTATATTTTCATTTATAAAAATGATGCTTCTGTTT
>JAFMJX010000072.1 GCA_017853235.1 Chitinophagaceae bacterium
TATGAGCAACTTTAAATTAGATGTGGATAGCCCTTATCCCATTCCAACTAAGGAAACTTATAAGCAAAAACCCGATCCTTTACCTTATCCTAAACGTAAAATTAGATACGCGCATTTAGGAAAGAATTTAGAATTGGTGATTGATAAAGCCATGGCAGAAAAAGATGAAGAAAAGAAAGCTGGCTTTGCACACGCCATTGCGCATTATATGAAACTTGCTTACAGCAACTGGCATAAGGAATTGGTTCAAGATGATGCCATTCGTAATGAATTAAATGCCATCACTGGTGGAGAATTAGAATTTAGCAACACTCCTTATATTAAGCATCGTAATCAAAACTTTGAACGTGATGATTATCGTCCTGCTGGTGGTCGTTGGCAAAATAACCGCAACAACAATAATCGCCGTGGTCCTGGTGGCGGTGGCGGTGGTCGCAACAACAATAATAGAAATTTTAAGAAAAGATATTAAGAGATTATTTTAAAACAAAGAGGTCCCGACTCTAAAATAGAGTCGGGACCTCTTTGTAACTTATATGCCTTATTTTATCAAAATCACTTACTTAAAAATAGCTGGTGTGCCAGGAGGGGGAACACTCTTTTTTAGGAAAGCTCTTAAATGATCATTACTTGTTGCTAAATCTTCTTTGCGCAAGTACATCATGTGTCCACTTTTATATCCTTCCCAAAACATACGATCTTGAATTTTTCCTGCTGGATCCATTTGCCACATATTATACTTTGCGTTAAAATAATCACACGCACCATCATAATAACCAGACTGCACTAATAAATGCAAGTATGGATTTTCCATCATAGCTTGACGTAAGTTATCACCTGTTTTATTATTGGTTTGATCCCATGGATAAGTAGGTCCAAATATGTAATAACTTAAATCGGTTTTATATCCTAATTCATCACGCAAATACATATTGATTGCGGGAGTGAATGAATGTTCCCAGGATACTAATTCTGAATTATAATCTGGTTTTTGACCAGCATTAATTTTATCAATACCAATATATCTTGAATCTAAGCGTCCTACTGTTTTTCCTTGATCTCGTAATAATTCTTTCCAAAAATAATCATATGGAATATTCAAAGATTGTTGTGCCACAACGCTCTCACTTAATCCAATATATTTAGACACTTTTTTTACCATCTCTTTTCGCTTCTCTGCAGACAAAGCGCCACCTTGCGCAATGGCAGGCAACAATTCATTAACAGTGAACGATTCCACTTCAGGTAAATACGCAGGTAAATCCTTTGCTAAAAATTCGGGTGCTAACTTTTTATGATGCCATGCAGTAGCTGCCATATATGGAATGCGTAAAGCAGCATCTGATACTGCATCACGATCAATTCCTAAATCGGTAGGAGATACTAATATCACCCCATTCAAAAACATCCAATGTCTATTTTGTAATTCTAATGATAAACCAGATACACGTGTGGTACCATAACTTTCTCCAATTAAAAATTTAGGAGAAGCCCATCTTTTTTGACGCGCAACAAATGCGTTAATCCAATCTGCTAAATATTTAATATCTGCATTCACTCCAAAAAATTTAGAAGTAGGCACAGATTTATCTATAATACGAGAAAAACCAGTATTCACTGGATCGATGTAAACAATGTCTGCAACATCTAAAAGGGATTGCGGATTATCTTCAAATCCATAAGGTTGAATAGGATAGCCTTCGTCGTCAATTTTTAAACGCTTAGGTCCAGTATAACCAATATGCATCCAAACGCTTGCGGTGCCAGGACCACCATTAAATGAAATTACTAAAGGACGTGTTTCTTTATTAGTCACATCGGTACGTTCATAGTACACATAAAACAAAGCTGCAATAGCTTTTCCATCATCATCCCAAACGGGCTGTGTGGTGGCTGTTACTTTATAAGGTACTTTTTGTCCTTTAATCGTGACCTCTCCTTTATTTTCAGTTTTTTGGGACAGATTAAGTTCACGTTTAAAATCAGCATTGGGATCTTTTTCGGAAGTCTTTGCAGCGGGTGCAGTTGCTTCTGCAGGACGCTGTGCAATTCCCATAATGCTTGCCAACACCAACAAAAGGGTAAATAGTTGCTTTTGCATAATACAATTATTTAATTGATAAATTTTATACTTAAATATACGGCATAATTGGAGTTATCAACGAGTCAGATAATTTATTTATTTAGGCGGTATTTATGTAATTTTAGTCCTGTTGAAATTGTTATTCCAAAAAATCTTCATAGGATGTCCGCAACCTTTCAAAAAGTAATCATTCTCACTGCTCCTTCTGGTGCGGGCAAAACTTCTATTAGCAAATATTTGTTGCAACAGTTTCCTCAATTTACTTTTTCCATATCCGCCACCACAAGGGCTCCTAGAGGTGCAGAGCAAGATGGTGTTGACTATCATTTTATAAATACACCCACTTTTGAAGGGTATATTTATCAGGACGCGTTTTTAGAATATGAAATGGTGTATGAGGGTATTTATTATGGCACATTAAAATCCGAATTAGATCGTATTTGGAATCAAGGAAAAATTCCTTTGTTGGATATAGATGTGAAAGGGGCGATTAAAGTACAAAAACAATTAGGCGAAAAATGTTTGTCTATTTTTATTCAACCTCCTTCCATTGAAGCGTTGAAAGAACGTTTACAAAAACGACAAACCGAAACCCCCGAAAGCATACAAATGAGATTAGATAAAGCTGCGTACGAAATAAGTTTTAGCCATGAGTTTAATGCTATTATTAAAAATGAAAATTTAGAAACAGCCTGCGCTGAAACCAAAAAAATAATTAGTGCATTTATGCTTAAATAAACAAGCCATGTCATTACAAGGAAAAACAGTTTTTATTACCGGTGGTAGCAGAGGAATTGGAAAAGCAATAGCTTTAAAATTAGCCGGAGCAGGAGCCAACATCGTTATTGCAGCTAAGTCTGTTGAAGAAGATCCAAGACTTGGTGGGACTATTTTTTCGGCAGCTGCCGAAGTAGAAGCATTAGGGGTGAAAGCTTTGGCAGTGCAAGTAGATATTAGAGATGAAGCACAAATTGCTCATGCGATTCAAAAAACAGTAGACAGTTTTGGTGGAATTGACATTGTGATTAATAATGCCAGCGCCATTCAACTAACAGATACAGCTGGCACTCCAAGTAAACGTTTTGATTTAATGCACAGTATTAATGTGCGTGGCACTTTTTTAGTTGTACAACATGCCCTTCCTTATTTAAAAAAATCATCGCATGCACATATTTTAACTTTATCTCCACCCATTAATATAGCACCCAAATGGTTAGGGCCTCATGTTGCTTATACTATTTCAAAATACGATATGAGCATGATGACATTGGGCTGGGCAGAAGAATTTAAAGAAGATGGAATTGCTTGTAATTCACTGTGGCCGCGCACTACGATTGATACAGCTGCTGTGCGTAATTTATTAGGTGGCGAAATGTTGGCCAATATGAGTCGTACGCCCGCCATCATTGCAGATGCTGCTTTCTTTATTTTAAGCAAAGAAAAATTAACTTACACTGGCCAAACTTTTATAGACGAAGAAGTATTAGCAAAAGAAGGTATCACCAATTTAGCACATTATTCGGTGGTACCTGGTGCAAAATTATTTGATGATTTATTTTTATAAGATTTTACATTTTTAATAACTCCCTATGAAAAAACTATTTTTATTATGTGGCATGATGGCTTGTTTATTTGTTCAAGCACAAAAAAAAGTAAAAGCAGATCCTATTGAGGCACAAATTAACGCTGCTAAAACAGCTGCTTTAAATAGTATCAATGCGACTTATGAAGCAGATAAAAAAACAGCGTTGCAAATATGGAATTACGCCGAAGTAGGTTATAAAGAAACCAAAAGCTCGGCACTTCATGTACAAAATTTAAAAGCTGCCGGATTTACCGTTGAAACTGGCCTTGCTGATATTCCTACTTCTTTTGTAGCCACCTATGGTAGTGGTTCTCCTGTGATTGGAATACTTGCTGAATTTGATGCATTACCTGGTTTGTCTCAGGAAGCAAATCCTATAAAAAAGGGAATGGATGGTAAGGATGCAGGTCATGGATGTGGTCATCATTTATTTGGGACAGCAAGTGTATCTGCAGGTATTGCTATTAAAAAATTGATTGAAGAAAAAAAATTAACAGGAACGATTAAAGTGTACGGTTGTCCTGCGGAAGAAGGAGGAAGTGGTAAAGTATATATGGTGCGTGCAGGTTTGTTCAATGGCGTTGACGCAGTGATTCATTGGCATCCTGGAAATGCAAATGAAGTAAATTTAAAAAGTGCTTTAGCTAATAAATCTGCTAAATTTAGATTTTATGGTATTTCTGCTCACGCAGCATCTGCTCCCGAACAAGGTCGCTCTGCTTTAGATGCCGTAGAAGCAATGGATCATATGGTGAACATGATGCGTGAACACATTCCTCAAGAAACTCGTATTCATTATGTCATCACGAGTGGTGGTAAAGCACCCAATGTAGTTCCCGATTATGCAGAAGTGTATTATTATGTTCGTCATCCAAAACGTGCAGATGTAGTTTCTATTTTTGACAGAGTAGTGAAAGCTGCCGAAGGAGCTGCTTTAGGAACAGGCACTACCATGAAATATGAAATCATTGGCGGCACTCATGATTTATTGTTAAATAGAACCCTTGCCGAAGCTATGCAAACAAATTTAGAAAAGGTTGGGGGCGTTACCTATTCAGAACAAGAAAAAGAATTTGGTTCTAAAATTCAATCTACTTTTTTTACACAAGCACCTTCCTTAGACGAAGCTTCAAAAATTAGACCATTAAAAATGGTGAATGATGCGGGTGGTGGTTCCACTGACGTGGGAGATGTAAGTTATGTAATTCCTACTGTTGGATTGAATGCTGCCACTTGGGTACCAGGCACACCTGCACACAGCTGGCAAGCAGTAGCTTGCGGAGGCACCGAGATTGGTATTAAAGGAATGCAAGTTGCCAGCAAAACAATGGCAATGACTGCTGTAGATTTATTCAGCAAGCCTGAACTTATAAAACTAGCTTCCGAAGAATTTAAAAAAGCAAAAGGTGACTATAACTATAAAGCTTTATTAGGAGATCGCAAACCTGCTTTAAATTATCGCGATTAATCCATAAGCTGTTTTTTAGTCATTGTTTTCCGGTCTCATTTGAGGGAAGAATAAGACATCTTGTATAGATGGTTGATTTAACATCATCATACATAATCTATCTATTCCTATTCCAATACCAGAAGTAGGTGGCATGCCATATTCCAATGCACGTAAAAAGTCATGATCAATAAACATAGCTTCATCATCGCCTCTTTCCATTAATGCCAATTGATCTTCAAAACGCTTACGTTGATCAATGGGATCATTTAATTCAGAATAAGCATTGGCTAATTCCTTACCATTCACCATTAGCTCAAAACGTTCTACCAAACCTTCTTTACTACGATGCTTTTTGGTAAGTGGGCTCATTTCCACAGGATAATCAATAATAAAAGTAGGCTGGATATATTTTGATTCACTAGTAGCACCAAATATTTCATCAATCAACTTTCCTTTTCCAATAGTGGGAGGAACATCAATATGTAATTGCTTGCACACTTCTCTTAAACCCGCTTCATCCTTACCGCTAATATCAATTCCTGTATTTTCTTGAATCGCTTCCATGATGCTCACTCTGCGATATGGAGCTTTAAAATTAATAGTTGTATCTCCTACTTTTACTTCGGTAGTTCCGTGTAATGTCATTGCAATTTTTTCAAATAATTGCTCTGTGATTTCCATCATCCAAAAATAATCCTTGTAAGCAGTATACCATTCTAACACAGTAAACTCAGGATTGTGTGTACGATCCATCCCCTCATTACGGAAGTTGCGGCTAAACTCATATACCCAATCAAATCCACCTACAATCAAACGCTTTAAATATAATTCATTTGCAATACGTAAATAAAAGGGTACATCTAAAGCATTATGATGGGTAATAAAAGGTCTTGCTGCCGCTCCACCAGGAATGGCTTGCAATACAGGTGTATCCACTTCCAACGCACCTCTTGAATTCAAAAATGTTCTAATGGTCGTCATTAAAGTAGTACGTTTTACAAAAGTATCTTTCACGTCGGGATTAATAATTAAATCGGCATAACGTTGACGATATCTAAATTCAGGATCGGTCACTGCATCAAACACATGTCCATCTTCATCGCGCTTCACCACAGGTAATGGCTTTAATGATTTAGCTAATAATGTAACTGTGTTAGCATGTAAAGAGGTTTCACCTGTTTTGGTGATAAACACATAACCTGTTGCACCAATAATATCCCCCAAGTCCATTCCGTTTTTAGTGATGACGTCCCAATAGGTTTTGTCGTCCCCTGGACAAATTTCATCTCTCTTAATATATAGCTGAAATATACCTTGGTCATCTTGCACTTTTACAAACATGACCTTTCCCTTATCATTCACACTCATTATACGACCCGCCACACATACTGCTGTAAATTGATCCTTGGTTTCCTCGCTATAGTTTTTTTTGATATCCTGAGAATAGTGAGTAATAGGGTATAAAGGAGCTGGGTATGGATTGATTCCCGCTGCCTCCAATTGTTGCAATTTCTCTCTTCTAATAATTTCCTGTTCTGAAAGGTTCTGACTCATTGATGTTTATATTATAATAGTAAGTGCAAAAGTAAAACTTAGCAGTCAATTAACGAAGAATGCCTTTTTGAACTTGCTCCAAGGTTAAAGTGATGCAATCTTCGGGTTGCATTTGATCAATCGTGAAATCCCCTAATTGTGCCCTAATGAGTCGAAGTACCGGGAAACCCACGCTGGCGAACATTTTTCGGACCTGTCTATTTTTACCCTCTGTTAACTGGATGGATACCCAACTGGTAGGGATGTTTTTACGAAATCGAATAGGGGGATTACGGTCGGGTACTTGAATATCCTGCGGCAATAGTTGTAAGGTTGCTTTTTTTGTGAGATAGGGCTTTCCATCCACCGAAATTGTAACCCCTTTTGATAATTGATGAATGGCAGCTTCTGAAATTTGTCCATCTACTTGTACCCAATAGGTTCTTGCATGTTCAAATGAAGGATGCAATAATGCATGATTCATACTTTTATCATTGGTTAATAATAACAAACCTTCACTATCATAATCTAATCTTCCAACCGGATACACATCTTTAGGGACATTTAAAATATCCTTTAAACATAATTTATGATCCAAAGTAGTGAACTGAGAAAGTACTTGATATGGTTTATATATTAAAAAGTAATGCATGAAAAATAAGATAAAACATCGTGTTCCTAAAAAAACAAAGTCCCCCTGATTTGCTCTGGAGGACCTCGTATATGGATGGGTTAGTAAGTACGGGAATTGAATTCCCTCCACAATATTAATTATACTTTATTCGAATTCAAAAAAAATTTTAAACAAATTTATTGCGGTTATCCACAATTGGACTTTTATAGGGCATTAAAAAATTATAAAATAATTGCGGTTAAAGTGTTTCAAAAAAAATTTACAACGTTACATTAATTTTTCAGAAACGCTGAAACATTGATGAATAAAGGATTTCATTTGATTGCAATTAATACTGATACTTTGTTTTTTATAATATCAAAGTATTATCAATGATAAAAATGATGGAAGATTTTACCCAATAAATGCAGAAAAAAAATTTTTTACAAAAAAGGGTCATTACCTTTGATTTAGGCCAAAAACACACTTATGAAGCTAAATGCACCCGTTTCGGTACAATGGTTATCTACTTTAACAAACTCCGAAATTATAGGTAATCAACAGTTAGAAATTACTGGAGTGAACGAAATTCATCAAGTTGAAAAGGGTGATATTGTATTTGTAGATCATCCTAAATATTATAATACTTGTTTAAACAGCGATGCATGTTGTATCATCATTAATGATAAAACAGTCACGATTCCCGAAGGCAAAGCATTATTGTATTGTGAAGATCCATTTGAAGCCTATTTAAAAATTGTACAACATTTTAAACCTATAGTTGCTACTACAAAATCAATAAGCGAAGATGCAGTGATTGGAGAAGGAACAATTATTATGCCGAATACATTCATAGGTGCTCATGTAAAAATTGGTAAAAATTGTATCATACATCCTAATGTTTCCATCTTAGCCGATACTATTATTGGAGATGAAGTCATTATTCAAGCTAATACAGTGATTGGAAGTGACGCCTTTTATTATAATACAAAAAAGAATCGTCAGGATTGGTATAAAAAGCTACTTAGTTGCGGCAGGGTAATTTTGGAAGATAAAGTGGAAATAGGTGCAGGGTGTACCATTGACCGTGGCGTAAGTGGAGACACTATTATAGGGCGCGGGTCTAAGCTAGATAATATGATTCATGTAGGGCATGATACCCAAATTGAAGCTAATTGCCTTTTTGCCGCTGGGGTTGCAATCGCAGGAGGGGTAAAAATAAAAGCAGGAGTGACTCTTTGGG
>JAFMJX010000073.1 GCA_017853235.1 Chitinophagaceae bacterium
GATATTTTGGAAGCAGGATTTCCAGTTTCAAGCCCAGGTGATTTTGAGTCGGTGCAACAAATTGCCAAAACATTAAAAAATACAGTGGTATGTGGTTTGTCTCGTGCGGTTCAAAATGATATTGAAGTGGCTGCTGCAGCATTAAAACCAGCGAAGCGTTTTAGAATTCATACAGGAATAGGCACTTCCGATTTACACATCAAGTATAAATTTAATGCCACACGTGAAGAAATTATAGAACGTGCGGTGAACGCAGTGAAGTTGGCGCGCAACTTTACAGATGATGTTGAATTTTATGCAGAAGATGCAGGACGCACCGAAAACGAATTTTTAGCAAGAGTGATTGAAGCAGTAGTGAAAGCAGGTGCCACTACTTTAAATATTCCTGATACAACTGGTTATTGTTTACCTTATCAGTATCAAGAAAAGATGGCATACTTATCCAATCATGTCAAAGGAATTGAGAAAGCTATTTTATCCTGTCATTGTCACAATGATTTAGGATTGGCCACTGCCAATTCCATTGCAGGAGTGATGGGAGGTGCAAGACAAATTGAATGTACCATCAATGGTTTAGGGGAACGTGCAGGAAATACTTCATTGGAAGAAGTAGTGATGGTGATCAATCAACATAAGGACTTAGGATATTATACCAACATCAATGCAAAATTATTAAATCCAATAAGTCGTGAAGTATCGGAAGTGATGAGAATGCCTGTGCAGCCTAATAAAGCCATAGTAGGTGCCAATGCTTTTTCACATTCATCAGGGATACATCAGGATGGATTTTTAAAGGAAGCACAAACCTATGAGATCATTAATCCAGCTGAAGTGGGAGCCGAAGACAGTAAGATTGTGTTAACGGCGCGCAGTGGACGCAGTGCACTAGCGCACAGATTTCAAAAATTAGGACATCAATTTACACGAAATGATATTGATATATTGTATCCATCATTTTTAGAAGTAGCAGATAAAAAGAAAGAAGTGAAGGAGGAAGATTTAATTGCATTGGCGAATCATTATACCAAATAAAAAAGTCGACAAAAAAATTAGAACATGGGAAAAACAATATTTGATAAAATATGGGATGCGCATGTGGTGAAAAAAATTGAAGATGGGCCATCGGTATTGTATATCGATAAACATTTAATTCATGAAGTGACCAGTCCACAAGCATTTAGTGGTATGGAAAAAAGAGGTGCTCCATTGTTTCGACCTCAACAAATAGTCGCAACAGCGGATCATAATGTTCCTACGATCAATCAACATCTACCTATAGCTGATCAATTGTCAAAATTTCAAGTAGATACTTTAATTGAGAATTGTAAAAAACATGGAGTTGAATTATATGGATTAGGACATCCTTATCAAGGAATCGTTCATGTGATAGGGCCAGAATTGGGTATCACACAACCAGGAATGACAATTGTATGTGGAGACAGTCACACAAGTACGCATGGTGCATTTGGATCCATTGCATTTGGAATAGGCACCAGTGAAGTAGAAATGGTATTTGCTTCACAATGTGTGATGCAAACCAAGCCCAAAGTAATGCGAATTAATATTGAAGGTGAAATTCAAAAGGGGGTTGTTTCAAAAGATATTATTTTATACATCATTGCAAAAATTTCGGCAAGTGGTGCTACCGGATATTTTGTGGAATATGCAGGATCGGCCATACGTGCATTGAGTATGGAAGCGCGAATGACTATTTGCAATATGAGTATTGAGATGGGAGCACGTGGTGGAATCATTGCCCCCGATGAAACTACTTATGCTTATATGAAAGGCAGAATGTTTGCACCACAAGGAGCAGACTGGGAAAATAAATTAGCTTATTGGAAAACTTTATTTACCGATGCGGATGCGAAGTTTGATCAAGAAATAAATATAGATGCAGCACAAATTCAACCCATGATTACTTATGGCACCAATCCGGGAATGGGATTATCGGTTACTGGTACGGTCCCAACATTAGAAAGCATGACGGATGCAACCGAAAAACAAAACTTTGAAAAAGCAATGCAGTACATGGGGTTAACACCAGGGCAAACATTATTGGGGATGCCGGTTCAACATGTATTTATTGGATCTTGCACCAATTCACGCATCGAAGATTTTAGATTGGTAGCAAGTATTATCAAAGGCAAAAAAAAGGATCCAAGTGTACAAACTTTAATTGTGCCAGGATCACAAGAAGTAGCAAAACAAATTAAAGCAGAAGGTTTAGATAAAATATTTGAAGAAGCAGGTATTCCTATTAGACAAGCAGGATGTAGTGCATGTTTAGGAATGAATGAAGATAAAATTCCAGCGGGACAATATTGTATTAGTACCAGCAACCGCAATTTTGAAGGAAGACAGGGAGCAGGTGCAAGAACTTTATTAGCGAGTCCATTAACAGCTGCTGCTGCATTGTTAACAGGAAAAATTACGGACATCCGTACTTTATTAAATTAAAACATATGCAATCATTACAAAAAATAACCAGCCGATTTGTACCACTTCGTATTGAAAACGTAGATACGGATCAAATCATTCCTGCACGCTTTTTAAAAGCAACTACCAAGGAAGGCTTTGGTAAAAATTTATTTAGAGATTGGAGATATGAAAATGATGATGAAAGTCAACCTAAAAAAGATTTTGTATTAAATCAATCTCAATATAGCGGAGACATATTGGTAGCAGCTAAAAATTTTGGATGTGGCTCTTCCCGTGAACATGCAGCATGGTCCATACAAGATTATGGATTTAAGGTAGTGGTGTCCAGCTTTTTTGCAGACATCTTTAAAAACAATGCATTAAACAATGGAGTATTACCTGTGACTGTGACAGATGCATTTTTACAGCAAATATTTGTACAAGACGCTACTGCTACTTTAACTGTGGATTTGGAAAAGCAAACCATCACTATTGATGCTACAGGTGCAAGTGAACAATTTGAAATAAATGCATACAAAAAAACATGTATGCTGAATGGATATGATGATATTGATTATTTATTAAGTATCCGAAATGAGATTGAACAATTTGAACAAGCGAAAAAATAATTCTTATGCAAAAAAAGATAGCAGTCATATTAGGAGATGGCATTGGACCCGAAGTCACCCAACAATCTATTAAAGTGTTAAATAGTATTGCTAAAAACTACCAACATAGTTTTAGTTATGAATATGCTTTAATGGGTGCGGTAGCTATTGATGAAACTGGAAATCCTTTGCCGGATGAGACCATTAAAATTTGTTTATCCAGTGATGCAATATTATTTGGCGCTATTGGAGATCCTAAATATGACAATGATCCTACTGCAAAAGTGCGACCCGAACAAGGATTATTAAAGTTGCGTAAGGAGTTACAATTGTTTGCCAATATTCGTCCTGTAAAAACCTATGCATCCTTACAACATCTCACTCCTCTAAAGCCACATTTATTAGAAAACGTGGACTTCATCATTTTTAGAGAATTAACGGGAGGTATTTATTTTGGTGCTAAAACTTTAAGTGAGGATGGAACTGTTGCGACCGATGGCTGTTCTTATTCTGTATTAGAAATAGAGCGTATAGCACATTTAGCATTTCAGTATGCACAAAAAAGAAGAAAAAAATTAACACTAGTAGATAAAGCCAATGTGTTAGAAACTTCTCGTCTATGGAGAAAAGTAGTACAAGGCATTGCAAAAAATTATCCAGAGGTAGCAGTTGATTATTTATTTGTAGATAATGCAGCGATGCAAATTATTTTAAATCCAGCGCAGTTTGATGTGGTGTTAACCGAAAATTTATTTGGAGACATTATAAGTGATGAAGCTTCTGTATTAGCAGGCTCTTTGGGATTATTGCCATCTGCGTCTGTAGGAAATACAGTGGCATTGTTTGAACCTATTCATGGTTCTTATCCGCAAGCTAAAGGAAAAGATATTGCAAATCCTTTAGGATCTATTTTATCGGCGGCAATGTTATTAGATCATTTTGGATTGAACACGGAAGCTAATATAGTGCGTGAAGCAGCTGATTGGTGTTTGAGTAACAAATTTGTATCAAAGGATATTGATCCAGTAAATAATTATACTACCACAGCCATTGGTGATTTGATTTGCGAATACATTGAAAGAAATGCGAAGAGAGAAGGGCATGTACATCATGATCGTTTACATAAATCAACCATCATCTAAATAAAACATGCTTAAACTAACATTCGTGTTAAGGTTAAGAAAAAAAACAAGCCTAATTTTATATACTGCTTTTTAATGTAATCATATGGAACTCAATAAATATTCAAAAACAATCACACTGGATCCTACGCAGCCTGCTGCGCAAGCTATGTTTTATGGCATAGGATTAACCGATGCTGATTTGCATAAAGCGCAAGTGGGTATTGTGAGTATGGGTTATGATGGCAATACTTGTAACATGCATTTGAATGCTTTGGCAGCGAATGTTAAAACGAGTGTATGGGAAAATGATTTAGTGGGTTTAACTTTTCATACTATTGGTGTGAGTGATGGAATGAGTAATGGAACCGATGGAATGCGATATTCTTTAGTGAGTCGTGATGTCATTGCAGATTCTATCGAAACAGTTTGTGGAGCACAATATTATGATGCTTTAATTACAGTGCCTGGTTGTGATAAAAATATGCCAGGATCCTTAATTGCAATGGGTCGATTAAATCGTCCATCTATTATGTTGTATGGTGGAACCATTGCTCCCGGACATTATAAAGGACAGGATTTAAATATTGTTTCTGCTTTTGAAGCATTAGGACAAAAAATAGCAGGTCAATTGGATGAAGCTGACTTTAAAGGAATTGTACAACATGCTTGTCCAGGGGCAGGCGCTTGTGGAGGCATGTATACTGCAAATACTATGGCTGCTGCAATTGAAGCATTAGGAATGAGTTTGCCTTATTCTTCTTCCAACCCTGCATTGAGTGAAGAAAAACAACAAGAATGTAAGGATGCAGGAAAAGCCATTCGTTTATTATTGGAAAAAGACATTAAGCCCAAGGATATCATGACACGCAAAGCATTTGAAAATGCAGTAGCTGTAATCATGGTATTAGGCGGAAGTACCAATGCGGTATTGCATATGATTGCAATGGCGAAAAGTGTGGGCGTTTCATTTACACAAGATGATTTTCAAACCATCAGTGATAAAATTCCTGTGTTGGCAGATTTTAAACCATCAGGAAAATATTTAATGCAGGACTTACATCAATATGGTGGCGTGCCTGCCGTGATGAAATATATGTTGGCACAAGGATGGTTGCATGGGGATTGTTTAACCGTGACAGGAAAAACAGTTGCCGAAAATTTAGCGAATGTTCCTGATTTAAATTTTGATCAACAAAAAATCATCTATCCAAAAGAAAATCCTATAAAAGCAACGGGGCACTTACAAATATTATACGGCAACTTAGCTACTGGAGGAAGTGTTGCAAAAATTTCAGGAAAGGAAGGCGATTTATTTGTAGGACCTGCAAGGGTGTTTGATGGTGAACAATCTTTAATAGCAGGAATTAATTCTGGAAAAATACAACCGGGAGATGTGGTGGTGATTAAAAATGTAGGCCCAGTGGGCGCTCCAGGAATGCCTGAAATGCTAAAACCTACTTCTGCAATTATTGGAGCAGGCTTAGGAAAGTCGGTAGCATTAATTACCGATGGAAGATTTAGTGGAGGAACGCACGGATTTGTAGTAGGACATATTACACCCGAAGCGTATAAAGGAGGGTTGATTGGATTAGTAGAAGACAATGATATCATTGAATTGAATGTCCCTGAACGTAAAATGACATTACAAGTTGATGAAGTAACGATAGCAAAACGAAGAGCGGCGCAACCTGCACCTGTATTAAAAGTAACCAATGGCGTATTATATAAGTATGCAAAGTTGGTGACAGATGCAAGTGAAGGATGTGTCACAGATTCAAATTAAAAAGATGATTATGGAAACGATAATTGAAAAAAAAGCTACCACTACAACAACACTAACGGGATCTCAAGCCGTATTGGAAGCTTGTATTGCCGAAGGTGCCGATACTATTTTTGGATATCCAGGTGGTGCCATCATGCCAATTTATGATGCTTTGTATGATTATAACGATCGCTTAAAACATATTTTAGTAAGACACGAACAAGGTGGAATCCATGCTGGACAAGGCTATGCGCGTACTTCAGGAAAAGTGGGAGTCGTATTTGCAACCAGCGGACCCGGTGCTACTAATTTAGTAACAGGATTGGCAGATGCGATGATTGATAGTACACCGCTTGTGTGTATTACGGGGCAAGTGTTTGCACATTTATTAGGCACCGATGCGTTTCAAGAAACAGATATTATTAATATCACCATGCCGGTGACAAAATGGAATTATCAAATTACTGATGCCACTGAAATTCCAACCG
The DNA here is from genome assembly GCA_017853235.1 of Chitinophagaceae bacterium. Classification (GTDB taxonomy): domain Bacteria; phylum Bacteroidota; class Bacteroidia; order Chitinophagales; family Chitinophagaceae; genus Sediminibacterium. Next base: position 6,404 of record JAFMJX010000073.1, read on the forward strand.
TGTTAGCTAAAGCATTTTATTTAGCAAGAAGTGGAAGACCAGGTCCGGTGTTGATTGATATTTCAAAGAATGCACAAATTCAAAGTTTTGATTACGAAGGCTACACTCCTTGTCAACATATACGTAGTTATCGACCAGCCCCAGTAATTCGTAAAAATTTTATTGATGAAGCGGTGGCTTTAATTAATAATGCTAAAAAACCATTGGTCATTTTTGGACAAGGTGTGATATTGGGACAAGCCGAAAAGGAATTTAAAAAGTTTATAGAAAAATCGGGAATGCCAGCAGCATGGACCATCTTAGGATTAAGTGCTTTGCCAACGGATCATCCACAAAATGTAGGCATGTTAGGCATGCATGGCAACTACGGTCCCAATGTGTTAACCAATGAGTGTGATGTATTAATTGCCGTGGGTATGCGATTTGATGATCGTGTTACAGGACGGTTAGATAAATATGCGAAGCAAGCAAAAATTATTCATTTGGATATAGATCCTTCTGAGATTGATAAAAATGTAAGAGCCACAGTGGGCGTTTGGGGAGATTGCAAGGAAACTTTACCGCTATTAACTTTAGGCATTGAACAAAAGGATAGAACTGAGTGGTTAAAAGTATTTGCAGACTATACACAAAAGGAATACGATCAATGTATCAAAGAGGAAATTTATCCAAGTGGTGATGAAATGACTATGGGTGAAGTGATACGCATCATTAATGAAATTACCAAAGGCAATGCGGTGATGGTGACAGATGTAGGACAACATCAAATGGTGACATGTCGTTATGCCAAATTTAATCAAACTCGCAGTAACATTACTTCAGGAGGATTAGGAACCATGGGATTTGGTTTGCCAGCAGCTATTGGTGCTAAGTTTGGTGCCATGGATCGTACGGTTATTGCAGTGATAGGAGATGGTGGTATACAAATGACTATTCAGGAATTAGGAACCATTATGCAAACGGGGGTGGATGTTAAAATATTAATTCTAAATAATCAGTTTTTAGGAATGGTGCGTCAGTGGCAACAATTGTTCAATGATAAGCGCTATTCGTTTGTAGATATTGCAAGTCCAAATTATGTGATGGTGGCTAAAGCATACGGCATTGAAGGCGCCAAAGTAGAAGATCGCAAGGATTTAGTAGCTGCATTAAAAACCATGATTGAATATAAAGGATCCTATTTATTAGAAGTGATGGTAGGAAAGGAAAACAATGTATTTCCTATGGTACCACAGGGTTGTAGCGTGAGTGAAATAAGATTAAAGTAGGGAATAAAAAATTGAACAAGTGTAAATGATCAGGGAAGCAATGAATTAAAGAGCTGGTTTATATTAAATGAATATTGGAAAAAATGGATGCTATGGAATTAAATAATGAAAAACAAGAATATACCATTACAGTATATACCGAAAATCAAGTAGGGTTACTGAATCGTATTGCCATTATTTTTTCACGTCGAAAAATTAATGTGGAAAGTTTGAATACCTCACCTTCTGAAATTGCAGGTATCCATCGTTTTACAATTGTGATACATGAATCCAGAGAGGTGGTAATCAAATTAGTGCGTCAAATTGAAAAACAAGTGGAAGTACTAAAAGCATATTTTAATACCAATGATGAAATTGTATGGCAGGAATTGGCATTGTATAAAGTATTGTCGGAAGAAATCACCCAAAAAGTAAAAGTAGAAAGATTGTTGAGAGAATATGGAGCAAGAGCCATCGCGATACGCAAGGACTTTATTGTTTTTGAAACCACAGGACATCGCGAGGAAACCAATAAATTAATGCAAGCCTTGGAACCATTTGGATTGGTGGAATTTGTAAGAAGTGCAAGGGTAGCCATTATCAAGGAAAGCAGTGGTTTTCACGAAAGGTTAAAGCAGTTTGAAAAACAAGCTCCTAGTGAAGAGGTGAATGAAAATGAATATTTAGGTAAACGCGAAAAAATATTCACCATGTAAAGTAAGCTATTCATAATATAAATGTGAGTGATTAGGCTAAGCGTTTCATCTACACCAATTTAAAAAATGAATTTCATACAACCCCA